>NZ_JAKUGG010000034.1:0-54215 GCF_022663835.1 Bacillus cereus group sp. BfR-BA-01347
TAGTTTGTCTAGCATCTAAAATAAAAATTGACGTTTCACGTTGTTTGTTTCGTTCAGTTTTCAAAGAACTACTTGGTCGCTCATTTGCGACTTCCTTATGTTAACATCTTCGTTTTTCGATGTCAACTAAGTTTTTCAATTTCTTTTTTGTCGTTTTCTGCGTTTCCGCATCAGCGACGGTTATTAATATATCATGCAGTAAAATGAAATGCAACACCTTTTATAAACTTTTTTTAAATTAACTACATTCCTTTTTTATTATCATATACTTAAACGAAATATCTCTTTCATTTCTAAGAGATTCCTACATATATTCTATATAAAGTCACTCTACCCAAAAACGTTTCTTTCTATAATAAACGTTTTATTTATATACGATATCATACAAGGAGGAATATATATGGACTATACCGATTTATTAATCAAACTAGGTCTTTCGGCTATTTTAGGGTTCGCCATCGGTTTAGAGCGCGAATTAAAACGTAAACCACTTGGTTTAAAAACGTGTTTAGTTATTTCTATTATCAGTTGCCTCCTGACGATTGTTTCTATTAAAGCAGCTTACAATTTACCACATACCGATCATATGAATATGGATCCACTTCGACTTGCCGCCCAAATTGTATCAGGAATCGGTTTTTTAGGTGCCGGTGTTATTTTAAGAAGAGGAAACGATAGTATTGCAGGACTAACGACTGCTGCTATGATCTGGGGCGCATCTGGTATTGGTATTGCTGTTGGAGCTGGATTCTATATCGAAGCAATTTTCGGGATGTGTTTCCTTATGATTAGTGTTGAACTTATACCGTTAACAATGAAATTCGTAGGACCTAGATCATTTCGTCAACGTGATATCGTAGTAAAACTTGTTGTGCGAAATATGGACAATATCCCAGTTGTAATTGAAGAAATAAAAGAAATGGATATAAAAGTGAAGAATATGAAGCTTAAAACGTTAGAAAATGGTTCTCATTATTTACATCTTAAATTATGTATCGATCAAAAAAGACATACTGCCGATGTTTACTATGCTCTCCAGCATCTTGAAAGTGTTCAACAAACTGAAGTGGAAAGTATGTAACGTAAAACAAACTCTCTTTATAAATTAGAGAGTTTTTCTTTTTTCTATAATGGCAACAATGAATGTAGTCCTGCAAAATAAGGAGGAATTGGCAATTGAAATCCCGTCCAAAATTAGTAGATACATTTCGTGATTCCATTATTTTTCGTTTAATTTGTTTTATTATTATACTTACCGCTTTTTCCGGCTTTCTTATACATAGATTAGAACCATCTCACTTTACCACATGGTTTGATGGAATTTGGTGGTCAATCGTTACAATTTTCACTGTTGGCTATGGTGACTTTGCCCCGCATACACTAATCGGCAAACTTATCGGTATGGGTATTATTTTATTTGGAACTGGTTTTTGTTCTTATTATATGGTGCTATTCGCCACTGATATGATTAATAAACAATATATGAAAGTTAAAGGAGAAGAAGCCGCGACTTCTAACAGTCATATGATTATTGTCGGCTGGAACGAACGGGCAAAACATGTTGTAAAACAAATGCACATCTTACAACCTAACCTGGATATCGTTTTAATTGATGAAACACTTTCTTTACTGCCAAAACCATTTCATCATTTAGAATTTATAAAAGGATGCCCCCATCACGATCAAACATTATTAAAAGCTAATATTACAACCGCTCACACTATATTAATAACTGCTGATAAAGAAAAAAACGAAAGCTTAGCTGATACACAGTCCATTTTAAATATTTTAACCGCAAAAGGGCTCAACCCAAACATTCACTGCATCGCTGAACTTCTTACTTCTGAACAAATACAAAATGCAACGAGAGCTGGCGCATCAGAAATTATAGAAGGAAATAAATTAACGAGCTATGTATTTACCGCTTCTCTTTTATTCCCTTCCATTTCAGGTGTACTATTTTCACTTTACAATGAAATCTCTGATAATAAATTACAACTGATGGAACTTCCATCTTCCTGCACCGGACAAACGTTTGCAAATTGTAGCTATACTCTTTTAAAGCAAAACATTCTCTTACTAGGTATAAAGCGCGACGAACAATATATGATTAATCCAGTTCATTCCTTTGTTCTCATTCAAAGCGACATACTCATTGTTATTCACCATTAGTAAAATGTTTTTCTAGTTCTTGCATGAGTACTTTCCCAATATCGATATACTTTCTTTTTACATCTCCATCTGGATCTTTCGGCTCAGCAAATTGATCCATTCCACTCGTTCCGGCTGTTAAAGTATTAACATGATCATCTAGTTCGTCTTGATATACGTGCGAAAGAATATACGGCGTTCCAAGACGAACTACTACACCAGGTACATCTAGTTCTCCATCAACCGCTGTAAATGGTACTCGTAAAAATTGATAGCCATCTTCTTCATCAATTTTATAATCAAAGCATCCTTTCTCATAATCCCAATTGCCGCCAATGCTATACCCAAGTGGCTTCATTATTTCTTCTAACTTATATAACGCATATGTACGTCCCTCTAAATTTGATTGAATCGGAATCAAGCCCATCCCTCCTAGACTTTTTCTTTAGCATACCCACTCTAGTTTGAATATACTAATGGACTTTTCGATGAAATAATAAAAAGCGGCCGGATTACGGCCGCTTTTTATTATTTTAAACGCTCTTCTAATTCTGCTTTTAATTCTTCAAATCCTGGTTTACCAAGTAAAGCAAACATGTTTTTCTTGTATGCTTCTACTCCAGGTTGGTCAAATGGATTTACGCCTAATAAGTAGCCGCTCATCGCACATGCTTTTTCGAAGAAGTATACAAGGTAACCAAATGTGTACTCATTTAATTCAGGAATATTGACGATTAAGTTTGGTACTCCCCCGTCGCTATGTGCAAGTAATGTACCTTCGTATGCTTTTGTGTTTACGAAGTCTACAGTTTCACCAGCAAGGTAGTTTAATCCGTCTAAATCGTTTTCTTCGGATTCGATTGTTAGTTCATGTGTAGATTTACCTACTTTAAGAACTGTTTCAAATAAGTCACGACGACCTTCTTGAACGTATTGACCTAATGAGTGTAAGTCAGTTGAGAAGTTTGCTGAAGATGGGAAAATACCTTTTTGATCTTTCCCTTCACTTTCACCAAATAACTGTTTCCACCACTCAGCGAAGTATTGAAGTGCTGGCTCATAGTTAACAAGCATTTCAATTGTTTTTCCTTTATTGTATAAAGCATTACGAACGACTGCGTATTGGTAAGCTGGGTTTTCTTCTAGTTCTGATGTTCCGAAGTCATCATGACCAGCAGCTGCACCTTTCATCATCTCTTCAATATTTAAGCCACTTACTGCGATTGGTAATAAACCAACTGGCGTTAATACAGAGAAACGACCTCCAACATCATCCGGAATAACAAATGTTTCGTAACCTTCGTTATCAGCTAATGTTTTTAATGCACCACGTGCTTTATCTGTAGTTGCATAAATACGTTTGCGAGCTTCTTCTTTTCCATACTTTTCTTCTAATAACTTACGGAAAATACGGAATGCTAGTGCTGGCTCTGTTGTTGTACCTGATTTGGAAATAACGTTAATAGAGAAGTCTTTACCTTCTAATACGTCCATTAAATCTTTCATGTAAGTGGAGCTAATGTTTTGTCCAACAAATAGCACTTGTGGAGTTTTACGTTGTTCTTTAGAAAGCGTGTTGTAGAAAGAATGGTTTAACATTTCGATTGCTGCGCGTGCTCCTAAGTAAGAACCACCAATACCTACAACAAGTAAAATGTCAGAGTCATTTTTAATTTTTTCTGCGCATTTTTGAATGCGAGCGAATTCTTCTTTGTCATATTGAAGCGGAAGATCTACCCACCCAAGGAAATCGTTCCCAGCTCCAGTTTTTTCGTGGATTGCGTGATGTGTTACTTTCACTGCATCACGTAAATAAGTGATTTCATGTTCACCGATGAAGGATAACGCTTTAGAATAGTCGAACGTTACATGTGTACTCATCTTTTTCCCTCCAATTATGGATATGTATTTCTGTATTCACTTTAGCGAAACTGAAGTTGTAAATCAAGCGATTCAAACATTGTAAACGTAACCAATATATATTTTTTAGAAAAAGTTCATTTTTTGCATAAAAATTCGTATTTTTCGGTATAGATGTATATACATCGTCTTTCGAACATTTTTTATGTATAAAAACAACATAACTACCCCATTCTATAAAAGAGTTAATTAACTCATCGCTTGCTCATGCTTCACAATTAAAAGGGGGGCTTTTTCATGAGTACTCTGCAACGTATCGCATTAGTCTTTACTGTAATTGGCGCTGTGAACTGGGGACTAATCGGGTTTTTCCAGTTTGACTTAGTAGCAGCCATTTTCGGTGGACAAAATTCAGCTCTTGCACGTATTATTTACGGCATCGTTGGTATATCTGGGCTTATCAACCTTGGTTTACTGTTTAAACCATCTGAAAATCTTGGTACGCACCCAGAAACAAACGAAATTCGATAATCAGTATGTCCTTTCACCTCCGACATACGAATATGATTGCATGCAATCATATTTGCAAATATATATCATAAGATAAAGTAAAAGAGGAACGCTCATATGCGTTCCTCTTTTACTTTGTTAACTCGGACTCTTCAATCCATTCTGCCAACTTTTCTCGCAGCGTATTAAATCCGTTTTCAGATGGGTTCGGTATAAGAATCCTTCCTTGCTTTCTTTTCGCCGCTTTTAACGATAAACTCATTTTTCTGTGCTCTTCATCAATTGAAAGTACCTTTACTTCTACTGTATCGCCGACTTTTAAAAAGTCATGAATATCCTTTACATATCCATTTGTAATTTCAGATATATGCACAAGTCCTTGTGTTTCTGCATCTAACGCTACAAACGCACCGTAATCTTGAATTCCAGTCACTTTCCCTGTTACAACCACTCCTGTTGTATATTGTTCTGACATATGAAACACTCCCATACGTTTACCATTCTCTCTACAATTATAGAGAGCAAAGCAGATATATTTATTTTAAATATCCGATTGGTTAGTACGCATTCTAGATAACGTTATCTAGAATGCGTATACCTTATATTAGTAAATTATACCACTATGACAGAACTCATTCAAAATTCATGAAAAATTTCCCTTAAAGAAGTATAATTCTCCAATATTGGGATAGACTACTAACACATGGCTTTCTAGTATTCCCCCCCTTTTATGGACAAAACGTATTACGTTTTGTCCTTTTTTTATTTTCGACAAACCGCTCCATTCTCTTCATTGCTTCCATAAGTTGTTCAAGCGACGTCGCATAAGAACAACGAATAAAACCTTCACCACTTTCGCCAAATACGCTACCAGGGACAACGGCCACTTTTTCTTCCAGCAATAACTGTTCTGCAAATTCCGCTGAAGATAATCCTGTTGAAGATATAGAAGGGAAAACATAAAATGCTCCGCCTGGCACATGACACGTTAAGCCCATTTCATTGAAAGATGTCGTCATGAAGTTACGACGCTTCTTATAACTATCTCTCATTCGAATTACTTCATCGTTCCCTGCGCGTAACGCCTCAAGTGCTGCAAACTGAGACATCGTCGGTGCACACATCATTGAATACTGATGGATTTTGAGCATTAATTCTGAAAATTGAACAGGAGCTGCAATCATACCGAGGCGCCATCCTGTCATCGCAAATCCTTTTGAAAATCCTGAAATTAAAATCGTATGCTCACGCATATTTTTAATACTCGCGAAACTCGTATATACTTCGTCGTATACAAGCTCTGCATAAATTTCATCAGATAATACAATTAGATTGTACTTCTCAACAATCACTGCTATTTCTTCAAGCTCGGATTTATTTAGCATTGCACCTGTCGGGTTATTTGGTGAACAAAGTAAAATTGCCTTTGTTTTCGCTGTAATAGCTGCTTCAATTTGTTCTGGTTGTACTTTAAACTCGTTTTCTAACGTAGTCGTCACAGGAACCGGAACTCCTCCAGCTAATGTCACAAGTGGTGCATAAGAAACGAAGCTTGGTTCAATAATGAGCACTTCATCATCAGGATTTATAATGGCGCGCATCGCTACATCTAACGCCTGGCTCGCTCCAACTGTAACAATGATTTCATCACTTGGATCATAAGATACTGCAAATTGTTTTTTTAGATACTTTGCTATTTCTTGACGGAGCTCCAATAATCCTGCATTTGCTGTATATGACGTATACCCTTGTTCCAAAGAACGAATACATGCTTGCCTTACATTCCAAGGTGTAACAAAATCCGGCTCTCCTACCCCGAGGGAAATAACACCTTTCATATTTGCTGCTAAATCAAAAAATTTTCGAATACCAGATGGTTTTAAAGATTCTGCTGATCTAGATAGTTCAAATTGCTTCATGGTGTCACCACAATTCGCTTATCATCATCGTCTTTTTCATAAATAACGCCCTCATGTTTATACTTCTTCAAAATGAAATGAGTAGTTGTAGAAACGACAGATTCAATTGTTGCTAATTTCTCAGAAACAAACATCGCTACTTCCCCCATCGTTTTCCCTTCTAATGTAATAGAAAGATCATATGTTCCTGACATTAAATAAACGGATTTCACTTCTGAATAACGATAAATTTGTTCAGCAACCGCATCAAACCCAACGCCGTGCTTTGGCGTAACTTTCACATCGATCATTGCCGTTAAACCTGTATGCTCTTTCACTTTCGTCCAATCAATATGTGTTACATAATCCACAATAATCTTTTCATTTTCTAATCTTGCAACCATCTTCTTTACTTCTTCTACTTCTATATTTAACAGCTTCGCTAATGTATCTACAGATAATCGACTACTCTTTTCAAGACAAGCTAATAATTCTAATTCTTTTTCTGTCACCATATAAATCATCCTTCCTTTTCGTTTGTGTCTAAATTATACAAATACCCTTTCCAGTTTGAAAAGAAGATTTTTCTATTGAATTATGTCAAAATAAAGTGAAACTTTAATCAGCGGAAAAATGTGGGATAAAGCGAAAGGGGATGGAACCGTGAAACCAAAAGTTTATATTGCTGAACCAGTTCCAACATTTGTAGAAAACTATTTATCAAAACACTGTGATTATGAAAAATGGGATCAAAATGAGAAAGTACCTCGTGATATTCTATTAGAGAAAATACAAGATAAAGATGGGTTATTAAATTTCGGATCTGCTATTAATGAAGAATTACTGACAGTAGCTCCTAACTTAAAAGTAGTGAGCAACATTTCTGTCGGTTACGATAATTTTGATTTACAAGCGATGAAAAACCGAAATGTTATCGGAACGAATACACCATACGTATTAGATGATACAGTAGCTGATCTCGTTTTCGCCCTTATGCTATCAGCTGGGCGCCGCGTTTGCGAACTCGATTCTTACGTGAAAAATGGTGAATGGAACGCTGAAATCGGAAAAGAACACTTCGGACTAGATGTACACCATAGCACAATTGGTATTATCGGTATGGGCCGAATTGGAGAAGCCGTTGCAAAACGAGCAAAATTCGGATTTGATATGAATGTTCTTTACTATAACCGCCGTCGTAAAGAAGAAGCTGAACAAAAATTCGATGCTACATATTGTGATTTACAGACGCTACTGAAGCAGTCTGACTTTATTGTTCTTCTTACTCCATTAACAGATGAAACATATCACCTTATCGGAGAAAAGGAATTTTCATTAATGAAAGACACAGCAATCTTCATTAATGCTTCTCGCGGCAAAACAGTAGATGAAGAAGCGTTAATCCATGCTTTAACAGAAAAGAAAATCTTTGCAGCAGGTATCGATACATTTACACAAGAGCCGATTCAAAAAGATAATCCACTCTTATCATTACAAAATGTTGTGACTTTACCACACATCGGATCTGCAACATTAAAAACTCGTCAGCAAATGGCTATGACCGCCGCTGAAAATTTAGTTGCAGGATTACAAGGAAAAACACCGCCTAATATTGTGCGCGGGTAATACCGAATAAGTGAAAGGCAAGATGACATCGTCATCTTGCCTTTTTTTGTTAACATATTTTCTTCTTCCTTGGAGATGATATGAACAAAAATCAATGGAGTGACAAAAAATGAATCATGAATATACTTGTCCTTATTTCACTTTTTCCACTCGCGGCACTACTGTTCATTACGAATTGTATGAACATGATAATAAAACAGAACGTCCTACTTTCGTACTCGTTCACGGCTTTTTATCTTCCTCATTCAGTTACCGCCGCCTCATTCCTTTACTATCGAAGGAAGGAACAGTCATTGCTCTTGATTTACCACCGTTCGGAAAAAGTGATAAGTCTCATCTGTTTAAGTATTCTTATCATAATTTAGCAACGATTATTATTGATTTAATTGAACATTTATCTCTCTCAAACATTGTATTAGTTGGACATTCTATGGGTGGGCAAATTTCTCTCTATGTAAACCGTATACGTCCTGAACTCATTTCAAAGACGATTTTACTATGCAGCTCTAGCTATTTAGCACGTGCAACCTTACCTTTACTATACTCTTCTTATTTACCGTTCTTTCATTTATACGTAAAGAACTGGATTATTAGGCGCGGCATCGTTCATAACTTAATGAATGTCGTTCATGATCACTCATTAATTGACGATGAAATGAAAAAAGGTTACTCCGCTCCTTTTTATGACGACCGTATATTTCCCGCTTTAACTCGCATGATACGAGACCGTGAAGGTGACTTATCTTCAACTGAATTACAAAAAATCGAAACACCTATCTTGCTCATTTGGGGTGAAAAAGACCGCGTCGTCCCTGTACATGTAGGTCATCGTCTACACAAAGATTTACCGAATTCAAAATTTATTTCTTACGAAAATACAGGACATTTACTACCTGAAGAAAAGCCTAAACATGTTTATGAAGAAATTATCGCTTTTTCCGCGCAATAAAGTGAAAATTTAATTAGTCCCGACCTAACTTCTTTGCTTCCGCTGAATTTTGAGGTGGGGTCTTACTACCAAGCAAATAGCGGGATAATATAAAAAAGGCTGTCGGAAATTCCGACAGCCTATAATGAACAACTTCCGCCTTCTTTTATTACAAGTAATTCCACAGCTAACTTCTCACATTTTTCAAGCGCAGGTACTTCCTCAAAAGACATAAAGTATATGTGTTGAATCTTCTTTGCGATGTATTTTGGATCATCAAACACACTTGCGACGTTCACAACATCGCTCGCTTCTGTTTCATAAAACTCCGGTCCCATTTGAAACGGATCCCAATTCTTCACAACCTCTATCATCTTTTCATATGTACCCATTCGCTTCCCGCCTTTTCACTTTTTAATACTTTTCTTTATCCTATCACATCAGCTATTCTATAAGAAGAGAGAGAACTTTCGTAACTTATTGGTTTTACAGAAGAAGGGGGCAAACTTATGCAACTATTTCATAAAGCAATCAATCGACGTGGAACGCATAGTATAAAATGGGATACATATAAAAACGAAGAACTTATCCATGCTTGGATTGCTGATATGGATTTTGAAGTACCAAAACCAATTCAAACTGCCTTAAAACAACGGATCGAACATCCGATTTTTGGCTATACACTTCCCCCTGAAAATATTGGGGATATTATTTGTAACTGGACAAAACAACAATACGACTGGGACATTCAAAAAGAATGGATCGTCTTTAGTGCAGGGATCGTTCCAGCTCTTAGTACGAGCATACAAGCTTTTACAAAAGAAAACGAATCCGTTCTCGTACAACCACCTATTTATCCTCCATTTTTCGAAATGGTCACAACAAATAATAGGCAGTTATGTGTGAGTCCATTACAGAAACAAAATGATACATATGTGATAGACTTCGAGCATTTAGAAAAGCAGTTTCAGCAAGGCGTCAAACTCATGCTTCTTTGTAGCCCTCATAACCCCATCGGACGCGTTTGGACGAAAGAGGAACTTGTGCAGCTCGGATCGTTATGTACTAAATATAACGTAATCGTTGTCGCGGATGAAATTCATTCCGATATCATTTATGCAGACCATACACATACACCGTTCGCTTCCTTATCTGAAGAATTAGCAGCGCGCACTATCACTTGTATGGCTCCAAGTAAAACATTTAATATCGCTGGATTACAAGCGTCGATTATTATCATTCCAAACGAAAAACTCCGTCACGCCTTTACAGCTATCCAGTATAGACAAGGCTTCCACGGGTTAAATATCTTCGCTTATACAGCGATGCGAAGTGCCTATACAGAATGTAATGATTGGCTAAACGAAATTCGATTATATATAGAAGATAATGCTCAATTTGCTTGTGAATATATTAAAACTCACATATCTGCTCTTTCTGTAACGAAGCCTGAAGGTAGCTTTTTATTATGGATTGATTGTTCTCGTCTAAAGCTTTCTCAAAACGAGCGTACCGCACTACTTGAGGAAAAAGGAAAAATCATTGTTGAACCTGGTGAGAAATACGGGTTAGGTGGCGAAGAACATATTCGAATTAACATCGGCTGTCCACGATCTGTTTTAGAAGAAATTTTGAACAGACTGCGTCATACGTTTTCATAATAAGAAAGGAGGCTATCTCCAATTATTTTGGACAACCTCCTTTATCAATATCTTTTCAATTACATTTCACAAAGAAAGCTACCATTCACGGTAGCTTTTATTTTTTCTTCATATCCGATGCTTTTTTTACAATTACGCCACAAGCAATTCGATCCCCTGATTTACCTGTCGGCTGTGTCATACCATCATCAGGATTTTCTGTAATAATAATAGACGCTCCATCTTTTCTATGAATCGTCGTTTTTCCTTCTTCAAGTGTAATGTGGGGTGCATCGATTTCCGCTTTAATCTTTCCAGAACCGTCTGCAACTACGTTCGGTAAATCACCGTTTTCTGCACCCTTCGGATTAAGAAGACCATGTTTTTTATCATCGGGATTAAAATGATTCCCAGATGATTCAAAACGAGGTGCCTTACACTCTCCGATTTCATGTACATGTAGTCCGTGTGGTCCTGGCGTGAAACCTTCCCCTTTAATCGTAATCTTCACTCCACTTGTTTGTTGAACTACTTTCGCAGTCCCTACTTCATCTCCTGAAGCATTATGTAATTTCACTTCAATTTCTTTCGGCTTTCCTTGGTCACAACCTGCCATCAGAAATAATAAACAACAACTGAAAAAAAGCCGTTTCTTCATTCTATTCCCTCCAAAATATATTCTGCCCTTAGATTGTCCGAGCATAGAGGGAAACATACAAAAATGCGTTACTGTTTCTTTTCAGCTAATAGTTTTTCTTCAACTTTCTGTAATCGCTCTGCTTCTCTTTTTGATACACGAATAAACATGCGCCACGTGGCAATAGCACCGATAATAAATAGAACGCAAACAATCCCTGGAATAATATATTCTGTTTTATCTTCCGGAAAATATAAAGGCATCATATAGAACACTCCTTATTATAGGATTTATAAAACATCAGAATTTTCTGTTATATCATTTTAAATTATAGTGGAACCTATCCATATTCTCAAGGGGCGTTCTGAAAACGAATGATTTCTTTGACTCCTTCCCGTACTTTCCTTACTATAAACTTGAGGTGAAAAATATGAGAGAAACATTTGAAATTGGCGAAATCGTTACTGGTATTTATAAAACAGGAAAATACATAGGCGAAATTACAAATAGCCGTCCTGGTAGTTATGTCGTAAAAGTATTAGCTGTTTTAAAACATCCGGTGCAAGGTGACTTACATAACGTAAAACAAGCTGACGTGCCATTTTTCCACGAAAGACGCGCTTTAGCTTATCGTGAGCAAACGAACATTCCAGAGCAAATGGTAAAGAAATATGAAGGAGAAATTCCGGATTATACCGAGTCACTAAAATTAGCATTGGAAACTCAAATGAATTCATTTTCTGAAGATGATTCACCTTTTGCGGTTCGTAGTCTAGAAACATTAGAACAGTTAAAAAAGGACTACAAACTTTAAAAAAACAAAACGACCAAATTACATACTGTGCAATTTGGTCGTTACTGTGTGCTCACTTTCTTTAACACTTTTGAAAAATCAACGAGTTCCCCTAACGTTGGAGGTGCTGGTTTTACTAAATACTCTTTATCTTTTTCTACTAGTTTAAAAATATTGTACGTCGTCATCGCATCGTCAAGCGCACAATGATGCTTCCCTGTCCCTACTTTTCCATACGCCTCAATTGCTTTCCATAATCCTGTTTGATTTCTTTCTCCAAAAAACTTCTTATACTCAAGCGATAAATCACGACACTGCCCGAAGAATGGAAAAGCTATCCCTGCCATTTCACAATTATGCTTCAGCACTTTCATATCCATATTTCCCCACGTTACAATTGTCGGTTTACATTTCGTTTCGTATTCTGCAAGCTTCTTAACGAGTTCAGGAAATGAAATCCCTTTATCCACGACTTCTTGTTTTATTCCTAAAAACTTCTTGCATCGATCCGTTAAAGAGGGAAATGTTTTCGGTCTGACATGTGATGAATACGTATCTTCTACCTTACAGCCAGCAACTGAAACGAGTCCTACCTCAATAATCTCCGGAAAAAATCCTTTCGGTTTCTTTCTATGCTGGGGCATCGTAAACTCAAAGTCTAAAAATAAAAATCGTTGTTCATCCATACAATCCCTTCCTTATCATTTTTGTCATTCCTTTCTATTTGACACTCCTACACGAACAAGCTCGAATGCTAATTCCATTTTAAATATTCAGATTGGATGTATCTTATATATATGTCAAATGCCCACAAATATTTTAAAAAATAAGAAAAAATGACCTATGCAGAAAATATGACAAAATCCCCCCTTTCATTTACATCCGCCATTTTCCTACTTTATAATGACGTTATGTGTGTTTCTTCTAGAACATTTTTGACACACTAAGAAAAAGTGAATGAAAGGAGATGAGATTTTTGCACGAAACAACGCAAGAACTCGCTAACTGGCAGTATTATTTTGCTATCGCAGTCTTTTTAATTACATATGCCATTATTATTTCTGAAAAAATTAATCGTGCTGTCATCGCACTTCTTGGTGCAGCACTCATGGTAATTGTGGGAGTCGTCGATTTACACAACGCCTTTACGAAACATATTGAATGGGGAACGATTACGTTACTTATCGGTATGATGATTTTGGTGAACATTACGAGTAAATCAGGTGTTTTCCAATACGTTGCTATTAAAGCAGCAAAAGGAGCTCAAGGAAATCCAATTAAAATTTTAATTTCACTTTCCTTACTTACCGCGCTTGGCTCCGCATTTTTAGATAACGTTACAACTGTACTTCTTGTTGTTCCAGTTACTTTATCTATTACGCGCATACTGCAAGTAAATCCTGTTCCTTATTTACTTTCTGAAATTATTTTTTCAAACATTGGAGGAACAGCAACATTAATTGGTGATCCACCTAACATTATGATTGGTTCTGCCAATAAGCATTTAGACTTCAATGCTTTCCTATTGAATCTAGCACCAATCGTAATTATTATTATTGCAGTTACAGCGATAATACTTTACTTTATGTATCGCAAACAATTAATTGCCGATCCTGTACAAGTTAAGAAATTAATGAGCCTAGATGAAAAACAATACATTAAAGATCCAGTATTAATGAAAAAATCTTTAACAGTACTTGGACTTACAATTGTAGGTTTCATGACTCATTCGATTTTCCACGTTGATGCAGCTATCATCGCTTTAACTGGTGCTACTGTACTTATGTTAATTGGTGTGAAAGAGCATGAAATTGAGGAAGTATTTGCAAGCGTAGAGTGGGTAACAATCTTCTTCTTCGCAGGGCTATTCGTACTTGTTGGAGGACTTATCGATATCGGTCTTATCAAAATGTTAGCTCAAAAAGTAATCGGTATAACAGGCGGAGATATTTCTTACGCATCCATCCTTATTTTATGGGTATCTGGTATCGCCTCTGCAACAATTGATAACATCCCATTCGTTGCAACAATGATTCCACTTATTAACGATATGGCAGTTGGGCTAGGCTTATCACCATCTGACGCACAAATCGATGTATTATGGTGGGCATTAGCACTAGGTGCTTGTCTGGGCGGAAACGGAACGTTAATCGGAGCTTCTGCTAACGTAATCGTTGCAGGTATCGCGAGCCGCGAAGGACATAAATTTAGTTACATGGACTTCCTAAAAGTCGGTTTCCCAATTATGATCGTTTCATTAATCATTTCTCACATTTATATTTATTTACGCTACCTTATGTAGTAGAAAAAGCGCTCTGATAATCAGGGCGCTTTTTTACTTATATATAAAATATATCGACTTATCAACAAAAACGAAAAATCTATTCTTTATATCTCACCGGTTCATTTCGAATAATAAATAAATGAATCGGTAAGAATACCGAAAATGTGATTACATGAATAATCGTAAATAATATAGAGTTCGTTCCGTATCTGTCTAAAATAGCGTAGATAAGGTAAATGGACAATACAATCGATACAGCTGTTGCTAGTAAACTTATAATTGGTACGAAATTAAAAATAAAACATGCAACGTATATGCCGAATACTTTCCACCCTGCTTCTTCTTTCAAAAAATCTGGTAATTTATCTTTCGCTAAGTCACCCCACGTCTTACTATTCAAAAACGGAATAAACGCAAGCACCCCGTCCGTTGCACCATCATTTTTCGCCATCGAATAAAGTGCAAAAGCCGTTAACAAATATGAAATAATTGCCCAAATCAATATAACAAGAATAAACGCAAAACTAAGAGCAAAGAAACCTGCTAATACGCCTTGATCCTCCATCTTATCCTCTCCTCTCTACTTTCAACATATTTCATTACATTGCAAGTTATGTTTTAAAATTTATCCAAACTCTTTGTATAATAAGAAAAGAAAGAGAATAAGAGAGGAGCAACACCTATGCATCCATTTGTAAAAGCATTACAAGAGCATTTTACAGCTCATCAAAATCCTGAAAAAGCAGAACCTATGGCTCGTTATATGAAAAATCACTTCCCCTTTCTAGGTATTCAAACACCGGAAAGACGTCAATTATTAAAAGACATCATTCAAATACATACTCTCCCAGATCCAAAAGACTTCCAAATTATCATACGTGAGCTTTGGGACTTAACAGAACGTGAATTCCAAGCGGCCGCACTTGATATTATGCAAAAATATAAAAAGCATATAAACGAAACTCATATCCCCTTCTTAGAAGAACTGATTGTCACAAAATCTTGGTGGGACTCTGTCGATAGCATCGTCCCTACATTTTTAGGCGATATCTTTTTAAAACATCCAGAATTAATTTCTGCCTATATTCCAAAATGGATTGCATCAGATAACATATGGTTACAACGTGCCACTATTTTATTCCAACTAAAATATAAACAAAAGATGGATGAAGAACTTCTTTTCTGGATTATTGGACAACTACATTCTTCAAAAGAATTTTTCATTCAAAAAGCGATTGGCTGGGTCCTTCGTGAATATGCAAAAACAAATCCGGATGTAGTTTGGGAATACGTGCAAAACAATGAGCTCGCTCCATTAAGTAAGCGTGAAGCAATTAAGCATATTAAGCAAAATTACGGAATAAATAATGAAAAAATAGGCGAGACTCTATCATAGATAGACGTGTTCCTCTATTGAGATTTAAAAAAGAACGTGTTAGAATATGTTCATTATTATTAATATAAGTAGCGATGACGGACTTATAAGTACTTGCATAAAAAGCGATTCAGGGATAGTGAAAGCCTGAAGCCGCAAGGAAACGGCAGTCTTGAGCAATACATGATAAAGTGGATGCACCTTTTGTGTATCAACTAGGGTGGAACCGCGGGCAAACGCTCGTCCCTAGGCAAATAAGCCTTGGGATGAGCGTTTTTTTATGTTCTTTTTAGCATATACTGCTCGTTTCCAAAGTATCAGAGTATGTCATCGCCAATACGTTAACTTTCAAAAGGAGGATTTTCTTATGTATTCAATGGAACAAGTTGTAAACTTAGCGAAACATCGCGGTTTTGTTTTCCCTGGTTCTGAAATTTACGGTGGTCTTGCAAACACTTGGGATTACGGTCCACTTGGAATCGAATTAAAAAATAACGTTAAAAAAGCTTGGTGGAAAAAATTCATTCAAGAATCTCCACACAACGTTGGTTTAGACGCAGCTATTTTAATGAACCCTAAAACTTGGATCGCTTCTGGTCACGTTGGTAACTTCAACGATCCAATGATCGACTGTAAAAAATGTAAAGCTCGTCACCGTGCTGACAAATTAATTGAAGATGCTTTAGATGCAAAAGGCATCGAAATGGTTGTTGACGGTCTTACTTTCGACCAAATGGCTGACTTAATGAAAGAACATGAAGTAAAATGCCCTGATTGCGGTAGTGAAGAATTCACTGAAATCCGTCAGTTCAACTTAATGTTCAAAACATTCCAAGGTGTTACAGAGTCTAGCACAAACGAAATCTTCCTTCGTCCTGAAACAGCACAAGGTATTTTCGTAAACTTCAAAAACGTTCAACGCTCTATGCGTAAAAAGCTTCCATTTGGTATCGGCCAAATCGGTAAGAGTTTCCGTAACGAAATCACACCTGGTAACTTCACATTCCGTACACGTGAATTCGAACAAATGGAACTTGAATTCTTCTGTAAGCCTGGTGAAGATTTAGAGTGGTTCGCATTCTGGCGTGAAACTTGTAAAAACTGGTTACTTTCACTTGGTATGTCTGAAGAGAGCATGCGTCTTCGTGACCACGGTGAAGAAGAGTTATCTCACTACAGTAATGCAACAACTGACATTGAATTCAAATTCCCATTCGGTTGGGGCGAACTTTGGGGCGTTGCATCTCGTACAGACTTCGACTTAAAACGTCACATGGAACACTCAAACGAAGACTTTAATTATATCGATCCACAAACGAATGAGCGTTACGTACCATACTGCATCGAGCCATCTTTAGGTGCAGACCGCGTAACATTAGCATTCTTATGTGATGCATATGAAGAAGAGCAATTAGAAAACGATTCTCGTACAGTTCTTCGTTTCCACCCTGCTTTAGCACCATACAAAGCAGCTATCTTACCATTATCTAAAAAGCTATCTGAAGGTGCTACTGAAGTATTCGCAGAATTAGCTAAAGACTTCATGGTAGACTTTGATGAAACTGGTTCTATCGGTAAACGTTACCGTCGTCAAGACGAAATCGGTACACCATTCTGTATCACATACGACTTCGACTCAGTTGAAGACAAAGCTGTTACAGTACGTGACCGTGACACAATGGAACAAGTTCGTATGCCAATTAGTGAACTAAAAGGTTTCTTAGAGAAGAAAATCCAGTTCTAATTATAAGAAAAAGAGGCTGCTCATAAGAGCGCCTCTTTTTTACTTTTCACGTTTTTCTTTAATTGCTACTGTACATCTTGATATACATAGTAAATCATCATTTTCATCAATAATGCGAACATCCCAAACCATTGTCGATTGTCCTCTATGTATCGGTGTTCCGATCGCTGTTACAATTCCATCTTTCTTTGAACGAATGTGGTTTGCATTAATTTCTAATCCGAAACAAATACATTTTTCTTGATCAATTAAATTGTATGAACCAACACTTGCCACTGTTTCCGCTAATGCAACCGATGCACCGCCATGTAAAAATCCAAACGGCTGATGCGTACGCTCATCAACAGGCATCGTAGCAACCACCTTATCTTCTGTCATCTCTAACAACTCAATTCCAAGTGAATCCATTAAAGTTTTTGCCATATCGCTTCCCCCTTCTCTTACTTTAATTAAATGTATAATTTTACCTATTTATTTTCAAACTACTTATAACACTTATATAAGGAGGCTTCACCTAAATGAAACAGAAATTTTGTATATTACTGCTTATGTTCTCCTTGCTGACTATTGTACCAAATTGTGCAATAACAGCCAAAGCATCTAACCTGACAATCGATGTTAAGACTGTAACGCAAAAAGGTAAGAAACCTTATATAGAATATCAAATAAATAGACCTTCTTTTCACAACTTTTCTGACTCTAAATTTCAAAACAAACTCAATTTATACTACAAAAAATCCACCGACAAATTTAAAAACAAATTAGAAAAAGAAGCAAAAAAATATTATAAAGAGACAGAAGGATCTAGTACACCATTTCATCCGTACGTAGCAAATGTTGATTATAAAGTCTCTTTAAACAAACCACCTTTCCTTAGCCTATATGTGAATTACTATCAATATACTGGCGGAGCACACGGTCTTTATACGTGGAAGGCAAATACATTTGATTTAAACGAAAAAAAGGTACTGCACTTAGACGATTTGTTTCAACAAAAGGATAATTATAAAGATGTAATCCGTGCAGAGATTGTACGACAAATTAAACAAAATGAAAGCATTTATTTTCCTGATGCAACTGAAAAGGTAATGAGTATGAAAAAGTTTCACTTCTTTTTAGAGCCAGACAATCTCGTCATTTATTTCCCTTTATATGAGATTGCTCCCTATTCAAGTGGAATTCCGCAATTTCGTATTCCATATACGTTGCTAAGAGACTATTTAAAGCCTTCTTATCAAAATATTTTGATTGACAACAAGTAAATATTTTCGCTACGATAATGTTAACCTAAAAACAACAGGAGGTTAACATTATGAGGAGATTTCATGTTTTAGATTTAGCATTAGCTGCCATGTTCGTTGCTCTTATGGCCATCGGTGCAAATATTGTATCTTGGGCACCATTCCTTCAAGTAGCAGGCATCCCATTATCTATGCAACCATTTTTCGCAATTTTAGCAGGTCTTCTTCTTGGAAGTAGACTTGGTGCCTTATCCATGACTGTATATATGGTCGTTGGCGTAGCCGGCGCACCAATCTTCGCTAACTTCAAGGCTGGATTTGGAGCACTTTTAGATCCTACTGGTGGTTTTATTATCGCATTTATTATCGTTGCTTATGTGTCGGGAAAACTAGTAGAACAAAAAGAAAGACCAACATTCATTACATTTGCAATTGCCTCTTTCACAGGAATTATTTTAACTTATATAATCGGTACTACTTACATGTACGGGGCAGTCAATCTCTTTATGGACGGTAATATGAGCTATAAAGCTGCTTGGATGATTATGATGTGGTTTGCAGTAAAAGATATTGCATTTACAATTATCGGTGCTATTATCGCACCTCGCATATACTATGCTGTGCGTCGTTCTGCTTATCAGCATTCTCATTCAACGATTTCATAATAAAAAAAACGAGTTATTTCAGTATACTGAAATAACTCATTTTTTTATTATGAATCTTGATTCGCTTGTTCTTCTAAAATTTTCTTCATCATTGCAACCATGTCATCACGTAATTCTGGGTGTTGCAGGGCCATTTCGATTGTCGTTTGAACGAATCCTAGCTTTTCACCTACATCGTAGCGCTTTCCTTCGAAATCGTAAGCAAATACACGTTGGATTTCATTTAAGCTTTGGATTGCATCTGTTAACTGAATTTCACCACCAGCACCGACATGTTGCTGTTCTAAGAACATAAAGATTTCAGGCGTTAAAATGTAACGACCCATAATTGCTAAGTTTGAAGGAGCTGTACCTTGTGCTGGTTTCTCAACGAAATTGCGGACTTGGTAACGACGACCTTCTTGTTCTAATGGATCGATAATTCCATAGCGATGTGTTTCCGACTCTGGAACAGTTTGTACACCAATAACAGAAGAAAGTGTTTTTTCATACTCATCCATTAATTGACGTAAACACGGTTTCTCAGCTTGGACAATATCATCACCTAGTAACACTGCAAACGGCTCATCACCAATGAATTTACGCGCACACCAAACAGCATGTCCTAGTCCCTTCGGCTCTTTTTGACGGATATAATGAATATCTACCATTTTTGAAGAAGCTTGTACTTTTTCAAGCAACTCATATTTTTTCTTCTCTAATAAGTTTTGTTCTAGTTCAAATGCGTTATCAAAATGATCTTCGATAGAACGCTTTGTTTTACCAGTAACAATAATAATATCTTCGATACCCGATTTCACTGCTTCTTCTACAATGTACTGGATCGTCGGTTTATCTACTATCGGTAACATTTCTTTTGGCATTGCTTTCGTTGCTGGTAAAAAACGTGTTCCTAATCCAGCTGCTGGGATTATCGCTTTTCTTACTTTTTTCATCACAAAATACCCTCTCTCCTGTCGGAATCAATAGCAATCATTTCCTACATAAAACAAAAGGGAGATTTCGCTCCCTTTTGTTCCTTACTACTTAAAATTACTTTGTATTATAAACGATTCATAATGTCTTCTTTAATAGTAAGTAACTTTTGTTCACTATTTTGTAAAGAACTATCTTTCACACCAAAGTAAAACTTAATCTTCGGCTCAGTTCCAGATGGACGTAGGCAGAACCATGAACCATCTTCTAATTGATATTTTAACACATTTGATTTCGGTAAGTGAATCTCTTCTTTATGTCCATCTTGTAAAGATGTAACGATGCTTGCTTTATAGTCTTCCACTGCTACGACTGTTAAGCCCGCTACTTCTTTCGGAGGATTCTCACGGAACGTTGCCATCATCTCTTGGATTTTTTCCGCTCCATCTTTTCCTTTTAACGTTAACGATACAAGGTCTTCACGGAAGAAGCCGTACTTCTCAAATACTTCTAATAGACCGTCATATAACGTTTTCCCTTGTGATTTGTAGTATGCAGCTACTTCACATGCAAATAGGACAGATTGTACTGCATCTTTATCACGGCAGAATGGGCGGATTAAATAACCATAGCTTTCCTCATAACCGAATTGGAATTCATATTGTCCGCTTTCTTCATACTGTCTAATTTTCTCACCGATAAATTTAAATCCAGTTAACGTATCAATTGTATCTAAACCGTATGCTTTTGCAATTGTACGACCAATTTCAGACGTTACGATTGTTTTTAATACGACACCGTTCTCTGGAAGCGTTCCGTTTTCTTTCTTTTGAGATAGTAAGTAATCAAGCATTAATGCACCTGTTTGGTTTCCTGTTAATACTTGGAACTCACCATTATGATTACGCACTGCTACACCAAGGCGATCTGCGTCAGGATCAGTTGCGATTAATACATCTGCGCCTACCTTTTCACCGTCACGAATTGCATACTCAAACGCTGCGTGCTCTTCTGGGTTCGGTGATTTTACTGTAGAGAAGTTTGGATCTGGTAACTCTTGCTCTTTTACAACTGTTACATCTGTAAATCCAACTTCTTTTAAACCACGGCGTACAGAAATATTTGATGTTCCGTGTAATGGTGTAAAGACGATTTTCAAGTCTTTACCAACCTTTTGCACCATTTCTTTATTAATGATGACATTGTTCAATTCTGCAGCATATGCATCATCTACTTCTTGTCCAATAATATGTAATAAACCGTCAGCTTTTAATTGCTCTACATCAGCAACTTCAACTGTTAATTCATCTTCTACTGCATTTACGTAGCTAATTAACTCATCTGCCTCTTTTGGAGGTAACTGTCCACCATCTTCACCGTATACTTTGTATCCGTTATATTCAGGCGGATTATGGCTTGCCGTAAGAACGATTCCACTTACTGTATGTAAATGACGAACTGCGAAAGAAAGTACTGGCGTTGGACGTAAGCTTTCAAACACATATGTTGTAATGCCGTGTGCACCAAGTGTAGCAGCAACTTCCATTGCGAACTCAGGTGATTTATGACGAGAATCATAGGCTACAACAACACCGCGTTTTTTCGCTTCCTCACCTAACTTTTCGATAAAGCTTGCTAATCCTTTTGTTGCTTTACGAACTGTATATACGTTTAAACGGTTCGTACCAGCACCAAGTTCACCACGCATACCACCTGTGCCAAACTCTAGATTTTTATAAAAGCTATCCTCGATTTTCTTCTCATCTTGCTTCATATTTTCTAGCTGTTCTTTTAATTCTGCATCTAATTGTGCGTAAGAAAGCCAGCGACTAAATTCTTGTTTCCAATTCATTCTTCTCTCTCCTCTCGCTCGTCATACCTTTATTATATGAAAAAAACATGCTGTATCTCAATATTTTATAAAATCTAGCAGGATTTTACTAGGAATATTTGTATACACTATTGTTAAATACTCCACTAAAGGGAATGAGGATTATGCACGAATGGGGCTTGTCAGAAGAACTCAAAATACAAACAAAGCAAATGATTGAAATTGCTGAAAGAGAACTATCGATTATGAGGAACGCAATCGATAAAGAAGACGAATGTATTTTATGCAAAATGGAAGATATTCATCATATGCTGGCAAATGTACAAACATTGGCAGCTACATACTATATTCAGGCATATTTATCACCTTATACGGAAAGTTCATCTTTTATTACGACAGCTATCCAACATTTAAGCGCTAGAAAACATGGTGCTCTTATCGTTGTAGAACGAAACGAGACGCTTGAAGCTTTCATTCAAACTGGAACGACATTAAACGCTCATTTAACTGCACCATTACTCGAATCAATATTTTATCCAGGTAACCCTCTTCATGACGGTGCCGTTCTCGTAAAAAATAATCATATTGTCTCAGCTGCTAATATTCTTCCTTTAACGAAAAGTACAGAAGTTGATCCTGAACTAGGAACACGTCACAGAGCTGCAATTGGCTTATCAGAAAAGAGTGATGCACTTATATTAGTTGTCTCTGAAGAAACGGGCCGTACTTCTTTTGCTTTAAATGGGATTTTGTATACGATTTCTTTATAAACACTTTTTAGCATTTTTTTGAACAGCGCGGTAGTAAATGAATTTATATCGAATTACCAACAAATACACCTACCATATCAATAAAAAAGGCTGTCTCCAAAATTTGAGACAGCTTTTTCTTCAAAAAATTATTCTTCTACAAAATGCTCGAAAAGTATACGAATTACCTACACCATTGCTCGAGCTGACCATAAATTATGTGCTCACAGGGATGTCTAAGTACAATAATTATCTCTTCATGGCTTGCTACTCTTTTTGTACTCAAAACATGTTTAGAGCTCTTTCATAACAACTACATTTTTCTAAAATGCTTCACTTCCAGCTATTATTTTCTATCTATTTTTAAGAAATAGTAAAAAAGGGTACTTTAGAAATCCTATCTAAAGTACCCTTTTATTAAAAATCTATTTTATTATAAAGAATAATTGGAGACTGCAAAATGATAAAAATATAGCATACTTTCAAAGTTATTTATAATTATTAATATTAATATTAAACATAAAGCAACTACTTTTACACGTCTCATCACTTTAAAACCATATGCCAATAATAACGGTATTGTAAACAGCATATGTGCGCCATAAATAAATGCTTCAGATGCCCCAAAACCAATAATTCCATGTAAAACAATATTAAATAGTAAACAGAAACTTAAAAACCTTACGAAAGGCTCTTTTCTAAAGTTTTTCCATACAGCTACTATTATAAAAGCATACACAGATACAATCACAATCCACCCGATCATAGTATGCGATGGAAGTATATTTAATTGTGCGAATTGCTCACCTTGTCTTAAAGTAACTTCCGAGAATGGTCCAAAGATGAATGAAGATCCTAATAATAGATGAAATACTAATATACCTGATGGCTTAACGTATTCTGGTGAAAAATTCTGTCCTTGCGCAGCAAAGTCCATACTACCCTTTAATCCTTCGATAAGAACTACATTATTTGCGTTCATTGCTAATACAAACAGGACCACGACAATAACAATCGAAATACCAGTCCAAATAATTTTTTTCCGTAGTTTCTTATAACTCATCACACTACCTAAAAACCACATAAACGAATTGGTTAATGTAACCCCTGTTATTCCTATTGCCAACAATACATTCGCAATACTAAATCCTATTTTCGCTTCTTTTTCCCCTGTAATAAATGGATAGCATACAAAGCACATAAGTACCAATGTGAAATTTGCATAGCTAAAAGATTCTGGTGTCCACGTAATAACTAACATAGTAGCTGAAAATCCATACATGACCGCTAGTAAAAAAGAAACAATCGTATTCTTACAAATTTTACAACATAATGTATAAATCATCACTACACTGAGCGCGCTTAAAAACGTTTGAATGAATATAATACCATGTATAATATCCCCTACTTTTACTGTCTCCAGCATCCACATGAATTGTTGAATAAAATAATAAAGGAATGGATGTCGGAACCAGGTCGCCGCTGCTACATCTACTTTTTTAAGGAAAAAGGAGATGATATAATATCCTTGATCAAAAGAAAAATAGGTATCAACCACCCACGCTTCAATAAAAAGCTTAGAGTGAGTATCCATTTTCCAACCGATAAAAAAATAAAATGACCAATAAAAAATGAAAAGGACAAGGGCTAACATCCCCTTTCCTTTATAATCATTCCAAATATTCAATACTTCTTCTCCTCTCTACGGTAGAAATAACATAATTAGATGTGCCACGTACCCAATAACTGTTCCTAACACAAGTCCACCAAAAATCTCATGCCAATGATGTCCTTGGCGCTCTCTTAATTTTTCTTCTTCCGAACTTATATGTTTATTCAACATTTTTGCATGTTTACCAACTGTACGGCGAAGTCCTGTGGCATCAATGATAACAATTGTTAAAATTGCCATCCCGATTCCAAACATCGGTGTATTAAACCCTTCATGAAACCCTATTGTCATGACCATACTTGATAAAATCGTTGTATGCGTACTAGGAAATCCACCATTTCCTACTAAACGAAAAGCATCTTTTCCAGAACGAAGATAATTCACTAAAAATTTTAATACTCCCGAAGCTACCCAAGCTATAAATGGAAGTATACAATATAAATATGTTCCCATTGCTTTACCTCCTATGATTTTGCAATAAATAAAATGCCAGCTACTATACATACCATTCCAGCAATTTTCATGAAATTGATTGTTTCACCAAATAATAATGCTGACGCAATAATAACAAATACATATCCGAAACTCACCATTGGGTATGCATAACTTAAATCAACCTTTCTCAGTACAATCATCCATAATAATGCACTTAAACCGTAAAAAGCTAGTCCGAAAAAGTTCGGTACGTTAATGAAATTCATAATACCTACAGCCGCTGAACTTTGTGATTTCATTGCGCCAAACTTTAATAAAATTTGCCCTACAACTCCCATACCAACTGATAAAATAATCATCAAAAATTGTTGCATCTCTATACTCCTTAACTGTTTATATTCAAAAAATGTTTTATTCCAAATAAAAAACGTTTAAGACACTCCTCTTAAACGTTTTAACAAACCCGAATAGAGTAATTAAAAGTTCAATAGTATAATAATAACTGTTATCGCATATAACAACACTGTTATTAAAATATGCTGATCCTCTAATAAAACTTTATCTGGTTCTCCACCTTTATCTTCCATGTGAACTAAATATAAATAACGAAAAATCCCGTAAATTACAAATGGGATTGTCCACATTAAATAGATACTTTTCCCTGCATTAAAAGTAAAGATAGCATAAGTTACAATAGTTGCCGATGTAACAATTGTACTTAATTGGTCTAACAAAGCAGAGGAATAACTTTCTAATACTTTTCTATGAGAACCTTTATTATTCTGTAACAATACTAATTCATGTCGTCTTTTATTAATAGCCAAGAATAGTGACAGTAATAATGTACATAATAAAAACCAAGGTGTAAATGGCACTTGAATAACTAATCCACCGGCCAACGCTCGTAAAACAAATCCAGATGCAATAATTAAAATATCAATGATTACAACGTGCTTTAAACGAATTGAATACGCTACATTTAAAATAAAATAGACTGCTAATACTAAGCACAATAACGGATTTAATACATATGAAACTACTAAAGACGCTACTAAAATAACACAACCTGCCGTAATAGCAAAGTACGGATTTAATGCACCCGATGCCATTGGTCGATATCGCTTAACAGGGTGCTGTCGATCTGCCTCGATATCCATAAAATCATTTAAAATATAGACACAGCCAGATATTGCACAAAATAGCGCAAAACAAATTGCAGCTTGTGCCACCATAGTTAAAGATACTTGTTTTATTGAAAAGACTAACGCTGCAAATACAAGCAAGTTTTTAGTCCATTGTTTCGGGCGTAACTGTTTAAAAAACAATACAACTATATTTTGTTGAGATAAAGTTCCTTCCCTCATAATAATAAGAGTGCTTCTATTTTTGTCACTCTCTTCTTCCCCTCCCTATTCAATTGTTATTTACTTCTAATACAGGAAAGATTATATCACATAAGTATAACATTGAAAATCAACTATTAAATACCAATAAAGAGGTCTCTCATCCATATTGGTATTTCTAATAGACAAAGCTAAAACAGCATTACACGCTCATTAATGAAATCAAAATTTTCTAAAAGTAACCATCTTCATGATAATGTATTCTCGTTAAAATAATCGTATCGTCTTCATTGCTAATATTCTTTCATTAACATAATTACAGAAGTTAATCTTGAGCTCGGGACACGCCTCAAAGTTACAATTGGCTTACCCGAAAAAAGCGATGCACTTGGTTCTGTAAAGAAACAGACCGTACTTCCTTTTTCAAATAGAATCTTATACAAGATTTCTTTATAAACATTTTTTTCAATAATGTAGTAGCAAACGAAGTTATATCGAATTACCAACAAAAAAGGCTGCCTCAAAAATTTGAGACAGCCTTTTCTTCAAAAAATTATTCTTCTCCGAAACGCTCCACAAGTGTTGCAAGTGTACGTACCATTGCACCAGTTGCTCCAGCTGGTCCTAAGTCGTGCGCGCCTTTTGTTTCTGATGTTCCAGCAATATCTAAGTGTACCCACGGTGTATCTTCAGCGAATTCGCCTAAGAATGTACCTGCCATAACCGCATGTCCTTCACGACCTGGTGAGTTATTTAAATCAGCAAACTTACTGTTTCGAACGCGTTCTTTATCACGATCAAAAATCGGTAGTTGCCAAATTGGCTCATCTGTTTCCATAGAAGCCTCTAGTACTTGCTCAAACAACTCTTCATTATTTGTCATTGCGCCTGTCGTATGGTTTCCAAGTGCAACAATTACACCGCCTGTTAATGTTGCAACATCAACAAGGTAGTTTGCACCAAGTTTTTTGGCATACGTAATACCATCAGCTAAAGCTAGACGACCTTCTGCATCCGTATTTAATACTTCAATTGTTTTTCCGCTCATTGATGTAATTACATCGTCTGGCTTAAATGCCGTACCACTTACAACGTTATCAGTTGAAGGAATAACAGCGATCACATTTTGTTCTGGGCGAAGTTCACCGATAATTTCCATCGCACCTAATACAGCAGCTGCACCGCCCATATCACCTTTCATACCGACCATGCCTTCACGTGGTTTTAAAGAATAACCACCTGTATCGTATGTAATACCTTTTCCAACGAACCCAATGACATCTTTCCACTCTTCTTTTCCCTTATAAATAAGAACGATCATTTTTGGTGGCTCTACACTACCTTGGTTTACTGCAAGCAACGCACCCATACCAAGATCTTCCATCTCTTCTTTCTCAAGAACTTTATAGTCCATATCATACTTCTCCGCTAACTCAACAGCATACTCAGCAAGCTTTGTCGCTGTTAATACGTTTGGCGGCATATTTACAAGTGTACGAGCTGAATTTGTTGCACGTCCATGTACGTAGCCAACTGTTAATGCTGCTTCAATTTCTTGTACATCTTCCGCTGTAATAGCCGTAAACTTCTCTAATTCCACACGATCCTTTTTATCTGATTTATACGTTTCTAATTCATATGTACCAAGACCTTGTACTTCTGCTGCAATATGAGCTACATCAATCACATCTAATTTCTCTGTTACGAAAGAATCCAGTAAGATTGCTGCATCTTGTACTTTTACTGCTTGCAGTGTTTTAAATGCCTTACCAAGAGCTACACGTAACGTTTCCGTCGTATAAGATTCTTTCTTACCTAAACCAACGAAATAATAACGTTTCACATTTGTTTTTCCTAAACTATGTACTTTTGAAATAGCTTTCTTCTTAGTAGAAAGTTCTTTCTCTTCTAATAAAACTTGTAATTGTCCTTCAAACGCTTTGTCCAGTTCTTGTACAAAACTACTTGTTTTCTCTTCTTCAAATAAGGCAACAATTACCGCTTCATGGCTTGCTAATTCTTTTTGTACTTGAAACATGTTCAGACCCCCTAAATTTCTCTATCACCATTATAACTTTATTTTCGATAAAATGCGACAATTCTAACTACAGTTATATGACGTTTAAAATCTCCTCTATTATGAAATAAGCCAAGAAAAAAAGTCTAGCGTAATTACGACTAGACTATCTTTGTTTTAAATATTGACCACGAAACACTTGCATCGTTTCGTCTTGATTTAACATCGTTAACTCTTCTTCTGTAAACTTACCATTTCCTACTTTTACTACGTACACATTGACTTTTTTCTTACCCCATTGGCTATAAACATCTTTCACCGTATCATAATATAGATCAAGACGGTTTCCTTTTATTGCACCGCCCTTATCAGCTACTACACCATATCCATAACCTGGTACGAATAGAATCGTTCCAATCGGAAATACGCGTAAGTCCGCAGCAATTGTGGAATATAAATCCCTTTTCACTTTGACACCTGAATATGTAATACCATACTCTGGATGCCCTGGCCTCTTACCGGTTGACTCAATCCCCGATGTATAACCTGTTGCAGTCATTTCAATTGAACGATATTTAGACCAGTCGTTTGCCTGCTCTAAAGCATTTATCACTTCTTTACTCGGAGCAACATTTCTCTTAACTTCTGCTGCATGTACTTCTTTTGCACTCATTCCTTCATATGTCTTTACAATCTCTAATAAAGAAACTCCTGTGAAAGCCTTCCATGTTACGCATAATGCAATTGCAAGTAAACAAGTCATCATAATGCGAATACAATATCGTTTTAACATTTTTATATTCCACACTCCTTCATCGTTAATCATTCCCTATAAGATGAAGGAATATGCAAAAAAAATAATCTCCAACTTAATTGGAGATTAAAACATTTGATATCCGCTTTTCCGAAGTTTCTTGATTACGACTCCTGCTAAAGCAGCCCCTACTAATCCAGTAGATAGAATAAACACATCTGCTTGTCCTAAATGCGATACACTTGTCCCAAATGAAGAAAATGTTTCTTTCGGTTTTGAAAAATAATCCCACATACTCGCTTTATTAATAATAAGCATACAAACAATCGGATACACAATAACCATTACCCAAGTAGCTCGCAAAATCATGTTGAGTAAAAATCCAATTCCAAAGAACAAAATAAAAAATAACATCATTGAAATAAGTAATACCGGTATACTCACTCTTTCTCCCTCTCCTTCGCATGCGCCGTAAATACGTGATAGGCTGTATAACCAAATGGTTCTCCTGGATTTAATGTTTTGTCCACTTCAAGATGTAGTTCTGATCTTCCTTCTAACAAATATTTAATAAGCACAGACGTATTCGGATCACCCGCAATCTTATCCGGATGTAAGAACGCCACTTCAGACAATTCTTTCTCCTGTACAATAATATTTTCTCCTTCAGGCTCCAAAAGGAAAATAATCATATTATCACTAATCTCATTACGAATAACACCCGATCGAACACCAATGATCCCCTTCACATGAGCGACAATGCCTGTCTCTTCTAACACTTCGCGTTTCACAGCTTCATCAACCGTCTCACCTTCATTTACAAAACCAGCCGGTAAAGACCATTTCCCTTTTAATCCACTGTATTTCTTCTTAACAAATAGCCACCTACCATCTTTTGTAGCTACTAGGCCACTAACAGCTAGCCATACCTTCCCTCGTTTCTCCATGATGTAATAACCTCCTCTATTAGAACGGACAGAATATTCTTTCTTTTTTTATATATTATACTATATTTTTAATATGAAAAAAGCAGAAACAGCTCTTAGCCGTTTCTGCTTTTTCTACTATATATTAAAAGAACTTTAATTTACCTTTTTTAAGAACTAATAAAGGTCCACCTAATAAGAATAGGTAACGGTTATCGATTACTTTCTTCATGAAGGAAGCTTTCCAACCTGTTAACTTTTTGCCCATAACAACGCCCATTGCATCGTCATGGCCTAAAGAACATACAGATCCTTTATTATCGAATACGAATTTCTTCATTTCACCCTTGCCACGAACTAATACAGTTAAGTTGTGTGCAATATTGTAACCTTGTTGAATTGCGATTTGTGCTGTTGGTGGGTATGGACGGTTAATTTCTTCGTTAATGATTAGCGCTGCGTCACCAACCATGAATACATCTTCGTATCCTGGAGCGTGCATGTACTCATCAACTTTTACACGTCCGCGCATTGCTTCAAAGCCAGACTCTTCCACAATGCCGTTACCACGAACACCTGCAGCCCAAACTACTGTTTCAGACTTAATTAATTCCGTATCATCGCCATTTGCAACGATAATACCTTCTTCAGTTGCTTCTTTAATTGCTGTACCGATGCGGAATTCTACGCCTTTTTTCTCAAGTTGTTTTACAGCGTATTCTACCAATGCAGGATCGAAACCTGGAAGTGCTGTTGGAGCAGCTTCTACACAGATGATACGTGCTTTTTCGCGTGGTACATTGTACTGTTTGCAAAGTTCAGGAACACGGTTTGCAAGCTCACCTACGTACTCGATACCAGTAAATCCAGCACCACCAACAACGATTGTTACTAACTCATCGCGCTTTTCATCTGCATATTTAGCGAAACTAGCTTCCATATGCTCACGAATTTGACGAGTTGCATTAATGTTAGCAATTGAGAATGCGTACTCTTTTAATCCTGTAATTCCGAACGTTTCTGATTCGAAACCAAGACCGATTACTAAGTAGTCATACTCTAACTCGCCGTCTTTTAAGATAATGCGTTTTTCAGCAGCTTTAATTTCTACTACTGTATCTTGCACAAAGTTCACTTTATTTGTATCAATAACGTCTTGAATATCTAGACAGATTTTTTCATCTTCTAATGTACCAGCTGCGCTCTCATGTAACCAAGTCGCTTGGTAGTGATAGCTGTTGTTGTTTACTAGCGTAATTTCAGCTTCATTTACAGATAATGCTTTTTGCAGACGAACAGTCGTAATCATCCCGCCATAACCTGCACCTAAAACTACGATTTTTGGAGTCTTCACCAAATCACAACCCTTTTCTTTATATAATAGTAATAAAAAATAATACCAAGTACTAAAAACTCTATTTGTCAAGAATGTGGAATTTATCACATTCTATATCATAACAAAACGCAGTCAAAAAATCGTACGAATTTTGTCATAGAAATTTAACATAATACTTCCCTATATTAGTCGGTTTTATTCCAGAATTCAAGCGTCTGGAGAATTATCAATATTTTAAAATAACATAGCGTTTTCAAGGGTTTTTTAGCCTTTTTTTCATGTATTTTCCTTTCTGTATATTTTATACAACAAAAAAGAACCTATGCGAAAACTTACACACAATTCAGTCGTTTTCAGAAGTATTATGAACTCAAATATGCTATCATTTATTTGAAAGTGTCATCATTTGCAGGATTTTCGTGTACATATGAACAATATATGAAATCAATATCAAAATTCCATCTATAGGGGGAATGAAAGTGGCAGAAAATCAAAAAGTTTACGACATAACAATTATTGGTGGTGGTCCAACGGGACTGTTCACAGCATTTTATGGCGGTATGAGACAAGCAAGTGTAAAAATTATTGAAAGCTTACCTCAACTTGGCGGACAATTATCCGCACTCTACCCTGAAAAATACATTTATGATGTGGCTGGATTTCCAAAAGTGCGCGCACAAGAATTAGTTGATAACTTAAAAGAGCAAATGAAGAAATTTGACCCAACTGTTTGTTTAGAAGAAGCTGTCGATACGCTTGAGAAACAAGCTGACGGTATATTTAAACTTGTTACGAATAAGCAAACTCACTATTCTAAATCAGTTATTATTACTGCTGGCAATGGTGCTTTCCAACCACGCCGCTTAGAATTAGAAGGTACTGCGAAATACGAAAAGAAAAACTTACATTATTTCGTTGATGATATGAATAAATTTGCTGGTAAGCGCGTCGTAGTATTTGGCGGTGGCGACTCAGCAGTAGACTGGACAATGATGTTAGAACCGATCGCTGAAAAAGTTACAATCGTTCATCGTCGTGATAAATTCCGTGCGCATGAACATAGTGTAGAAAGCTTAATAAATTCTCGTGCAGAAGTAAGTACACCGTACGTTCCAGTAGAACTTATTGGTGATGACAAAATTGAACAAGTCGTTCTTCAGCACGTAAAAACTGAAGAAAAAGTTATCATCGATGTTGATGATGTAATTGTAAACTACGGCTTCGTTTCTTCTCTTGGCCCAATTAAAAACTGGGGCTTAGATATACAAAAAAACAGCATCCTTGTGAATTCAAAAATGGAAACAAATATTCCTGGCATTTACGCTGCTGGTGACATTTGTACATATGAAGGAAAAGTAAAACTTATCGCTTGTGGATTTGGCGAAGCACCGACAGCAGTAAACAATGCAAAAGCTTACTTCGATCCAAATGCAAAACTTCAACCGATGCATAGCTCAAGTATGTTTTAATATGCAAAAATAAAGCTCCTTCCATACGTGGAAGGAGCTTTCCTTTTATATAACATGAAAGCACACTGAGTCCGATAAACTATCGAACTCAGTGTGCTTTTCGTCTAAAAAATTATTGTTTTCTTCTTCTACCTAATACGAATAATACTCCGCCAACTAAGAATGAAATTCCCGCACCAACTGACATCATCCATGAATGTGCTGCCCCTGTTTTCGGTAATTCTTTTTCTACTTTTACTTGCGGTTCTTTAATTAACTTTTCCAGTCTTACTTCCGGTTTCTCCGGTTTTACTTCTGGTTTCTCCAGATCTTTCGGCTTCATTTCTGGTTCCTTCGGTTCCTTCGGCTCTTCCGGCTTCACTTCTGGCTCTTTCGGCTCTTCCGGTTTCATTTCTGGTTCCTTCGGTTCTTTCGGCTCTTCCGGCTTCACTTCTGGTTCTTTCGGCTCTTCCGGCTTCACTTCTGGTTCCTTCGGTTCTTCTGGTATCTTAAAATCTTCTTTTGTTTTCGGTAAAATTGTAACTGTAGGCTCAAGTGGTGGATTTATTTTATCGTCCACTACCGCTCTATTTGTTATCCCTTTACTTGGTGCTGCTTTTACCTTCACTTTAAAAATAATACTACGTTCTTTCGTATCTGTAATTTCTAGATACTTCGCTATTACTTTTCCAAATTCCATTTTTAACTCTACTGGATTTGGTTCAGCCCCTTCAAATCTAATGCTATCTTGCACATACTCTAAACCGGCTGGAATTTCATCTTCTACCTTTACCTCAGCTATTTTTCCATTTTCTACTGTATTTTCAAAGCTAATTCGATATTCGATTTCTTCTCCTAGCTTCGGTTCTTTATTACTTACTGTCTTCGCTGCTTTTAACTTACCATCTTTATATTCTGGCTTTATTGTCGCTGTCGGTTCCATAACTGGATGATTTGGATCATCTACTTGAATGATCGCTTTATTTGTTATTTCTCCTCCAACTTTTGCTGTTTCTTTTACCTTTACTTTAAAGATGACACTTCTTTCTTTCGTATCCATAATTTCTGGATACTTCGCTGTTACTTTTCCATTCTCGACTTTAAGTTCTGTTGGTACAGGCTTATCACCTACGGCCTCCAGACTATCTTTCACATACTCTAAACCAGACGGAATTTTATCTTCAATCTTTACATCAACTAACTTCCCGCCATCTACCGTGCCGTTAAAAGTAATTCGATATTCGATTTCTTCCCCTAGCTTTGGTTCATGATTGCTTACTTCTTTCCTTGCCTCTAGTTTCCCATCTTTATATTGCGGTGTAATTGGTATAAGTGGATCAACTGGTGGATTGGTTGGATTATTATCATCCACAACCGCCTTGTTTATAATTTCTTTTCCTACTTGTACCGTTTCTTTTACTTTCGCTTTAAAGATGATACTTCTTTTTTTCGTATCCGTAATTTCTGGATACTTTGCTGTTACTTTTCCATTCTCAACTTTAAGTTCTACTGGATTTGGTTCCGGCCCATCAGACTTTATACTATCCTGTACGTATTCTAAACCAGCTGGAATTTCGTCCTCTACTTTTACCTCAGTTAGTTTGCCGTTTTCTACCGTATTTTCAAAACTAATTCGATATTCTACTTCTTCTCCTAACTTCGGTTCATGGTTACTCACTGTCTTTTCAGCTTGTAATACACCCTCTTTATGTTGAGGCTGTATCGCGACATTCGGTTTCTCTGGTGGATTTACAGTATCTTCCACAACCGCCGTATTCACAATCGCTTCGCCAATTTTAGCCTTTTCTTTCACTTTCGCTTTAAAGACGATACTTCTTTCTTTCGTATCCGTAATTTCTGGATATTCTGCGAGTACTGTGCCGTTTTTCACTTTTACATGCAACGGTTTTGGATTATCCCCCTCAGCTCTTTCGCTACCTTCTACAAACTCTAAACTGTTTGGTAATTCATCCTTAATTTTCACCTTCGCTAATTTTCCGTGCTCAACTACGTTACGGAACGTAATTCGATACTCTACTTCTTCTCCTAATTTTGGAGCTGGGTTATTTACTGTTTTCTCAGCTTTTATTTTTCCATTCTTATACTCCGGTGTAATAATCGCTTCTGGTTTTTGCGGAGGATTCTTCGGATTATCATCATCCACAACTGCCGTATTCACGAGTTTCTTACCGACTTTTGCTACTTCCGTTACTTTCACTTTAAAGATAATACTACGCTCAGCTGTATCAGTGATATTCTCATACTTCGCGATAATTTTCCCAGCTTCTTCTTTTAACTCTACTGGCGCTGGCTCATTACCTTCTGCTTTTAAACTATCCTTCACATACTCTAATCCATTTGGTAGTTGATCCTCAATTTTCACTTCTGCTAGTTTTCCATTTTCTACCGTGTTTTTAAAACTAATTCGGTACTCTACTTCTTCTCCTAGCTTTGGATCTTTTTTACTTACCTTTTTATTAGCTTTAAATTTACCAGCTTTATGCTGCGGTGTAATATCTACTTCCGGTCGCTCTGGTGGATTTTTTGTATCATCAACAATTGCTTTATTTACAATTGCTTTGTCCACTTCAACGGAATCTTTCACCTTCACTTTAAAGATAATGCTTCTTTCTTTCATGTCAGTGATATTTTCATACTTCGCACTAACCTTACCAGCTTCTTCTTTCAACTCTACTGGGGCTGGCTTATCACCGTCTGCTTTTAGACTATCTTTCACATACTCTAAACCAGACGGAATTTCATCCTCAATTTTAACCTCTGCCAGTTTTCCATCTTTCACCGTATTATTAAATGAAATGCGGTATTCGATTTCTTCCCCTAGCTTCGGTTTATGATTATTCACCTTTTTATGAGCAGCAATTTTACCGTCTTTATGTTGCGGTGTAATTTTTGCGGTTGGTTCAATTATAGGATGGTTCGGATCATCCACATGAATAATTGCTTTATTTGTAATGTCCTTCCCTATTGTAACCGAGTCTTTCACCTTTACTTTAAAGACAATACTTCTTTCTTTTGTATCCGCAATTTCTAGATACTTTGCCATTACCTTGCCGTTTTCAAATTTCAATTCTACCGGACTAGGCTTAGATCCTTCTGCTTGTAAACTGTTCTCTACATACTCTAATCCAGCTGGAATTTCATCTTCTATCTTCACCTCTGCTAGCTTTCCATCTTTCACCGTATTATTAAAAATAATTCGATATTCGATTTCCTCACCTAACTTCGGTTCATGGTTACTTACTTCTTTTCTTGTCTCAATTTTCCCATCTTTATATTGTGGTGTAATCGGTACATAAGGCTCTTCTGGCAGATTCTTTGTATCATCTACAATTGCCTCATTTACGATTTCTTCTCCCACTTTTACGCTTTCTTTTACCTTCGCTTTAAAGACAATGCTTCTTTCCTCTGTATCTGTAATTTCTGGATATTTTGCCATTACCTTATTATTTTTCACATGTAGCTCTGCTGGTTTCGGTTTAGACCCTTCTGCCGTGATACTGCCTTCCACATACTCTAAACCATTTGGTAATGCATCCTTTATATTTACCTCTGCTAGTTTTCCGTTTTCTACCGTATTTTTAAAACTAATTCGGTATTCTACTTCTTCTCCTAGTTTCGGTTTATGATTATTGGCCACTTTCTGCGCAGCAATTTTACCATCTTTATATTGCGGAGTAATTTCCACATAAGGCTCTTCTGGCTCATTTTTTGTATCTACTACGATTGCTTTATTAACAATCTCCTTGCCTATTTCTGCCTCTTCTTTTACTTTCACTTTAAAGATAATACTTCTTTCTTTTGTATCCGTAATTTCTAGATACTTTGCCATTACCTTACCGTTTTCAAATTTCAATTCTACCGGACTAGGCTTAGATCCTTCTGCTTGTAAACTGTTCTCTACATACTCTAATCCAGCTGGAATTTCATCTTCTACTTTAACCTCTACTAGTTTTCCGTTTTCTACCGTATTTTTAAAACTAATTCGGTATTCTATTTCTTCTCCTAATTTCGGTTTTTTATTGTTTACAAATTTCTCTGCTTTAAGCTTACCGTCTTTATATTCTGGCGTAATTGTTACTTCTGAAGTTGTTGGATCTTTTGTATCATCAACAACTACTTTATTGACAATACCTTCACCAACTTTAAATTCTTCTTTTACTTTCGCTTTAAAGACGATACTTCTTTCTTCTGTATCCGTAATTTCTGGATATTTTGCGATTACTTTTCCATCTTTCACTTTCAGTTCTACCGGATCTGGCTTAGAACCTTCTGCTTTTACACTATCTTTCACATACTCTAATCCATTTGGTAAATCGTCTTCTATTTTCACCTCTGCTAGCTTTCCGTTTTCTACCGTATTTTTAAAGCTAATTCGGTATTCCACTTCTTCTCCTAACTTCGGCGTTTCATTATTTACCGTTTTCTTCGCTTCCACTTTTCCGTCTTTATGCTGCGGAGTAATTTCTGCCGTCGGTGTTTCTGGCGGATTTTTCGTATCATCAATAATTGCTTTATTGACGATTTTTTTACCGACTTTCACTTCATCTTTTACTTTCACTTTAAAAGTGATACTTCTTTCTTCTATATCCGTAATCTCTGAATACTTCGCCATTACCTTACCATTTTCCACTTTCAATTCTACTGGATCTGGCTTAGAACCTTCTGCTTTTACACTATTTTCTACATACTCTAAACCTTCTGGTAAAGTATCTTCTATTTTCACCTCTGCTAGTTTTCCGTCTTCTACCGTATTTTTAAAGCTAATTCGGTATTCTACTTCTTCTCCTAACTTCGGCGTTTCATTATTTACCGTCTTCTTCGCTTTGATTTTTCCGTCTTTATGTTGTGGAATAATTTCTGCTGTCGGTGTTTCTGGCGGATTTTTCGTATCGCTCACAATCGCTTCATTAACAATTGAATCGCTCACTTTACCTTTTACTTTCACTTTAAAGGTAATACTTCTCTCTTTTGTATCTGTAATCTCAGGATACTTTGCCATTACCTTACCGTTTTCAAATTTCAATTCCACTGGATCTGGCTTAGAACCTTCTGCTTTTAAACTACCTTTCACATACTCTAATCCATTTGGTAAATCATCTTCTATTTTTACCTCTGTTAGCTTTCCATGTTCTACCGTATTTTTAAAGCTGATTCGGTATTCCACTTCTTCTCCTAACTTCGGCGTTTCATTATTTACCGTCTTTTTCGCTTCAAGTTTTCCATCTTGATACTGAGGAATAATTTCCGCTGTCGGATTAACTGGCTTGTTTTGCGAATCATCAATAGTTGCTTTATTAATGATTTTTTTACCGACTTTTACTTCTTCTTTTACTTTCACTTTAAAAATGATACTTCTTTCTTCTGTATCCATAATTTCTGGATATTTTGCTATTACCTTACCATTTTCAAATTTCAGCTCTACTGAATCTGTTCCGGCACCTTCTGCTTTCAAACTATTTTCTACATACTCTAAACCTTCTGGTAAAGTATCCTCTATTGTCACGTCTGTTAGCTTTCCGTTCTTTACCGTATTTTTCATACTAATTCGGTATTCTACTTCTTCTCCTAACTTAGGTGTTTCATTATTTACGCTTTTCTTCGCTTTAATTTTTCCATCTTTGTGTAATGGTGTAATTTTTGCTTCTGGTTCTTTCGGATGTTTCATATCATCAACAATTGCCTTATTGATGATTTCCTTACCCACTTCCGCTTCTTCCTTCACCTTTACCTTAAAGACAATACTTCTTTCTTTCATATCCGTAATATTGTCGTATTCAGCAATAACTTTTCCATCTTTCACACTTAACTTTAATGGAGCTGGTTTATCACCTTCAGCCTTTTCACTGCCTTTTACATACTCTAAACCGTTAGGAATTGTATCCTCTATTATTACCTTTTCTAGTTTTCCGTTTTCTACCGTATTCTTAAAGCTAATTCGGTATTCTACTTCTTCTCCTAGTTTTGGTGATGGATTATCTACTGTCTTCTTCGAATCAATTATTCCATCCTTATGTTGCGGAGTAATTCTTTCCTCCGGCTCAATCGGTGGATTTTTCGTATCATCAACAATTGCTTTATTGACAATCTCTTTATCTACTCTTACTTCTTCCTTTACCTTTACTTTAAAGACGATACTTCTTTCTTTCATATCCATAATATCGATATACTTAGCTTTGACTATCCCATTTTCAACAGCTAATTCTACTGGTCCAGGTGCTTCTCCTTCAGCCTTGATGCTATTTTCTACATATTCAAGACCTTTTGGAATTGTATCTTCCACTCGCACCTCTTCTAGTTTTCCGTTCTCAACCGTATTATGAAAACTAATGCGGTACTCGATTTCTTCGCCTAGCTTCGGTTTCTTATTATTAACTACCTTTGTAGCAGCAACTTCACCTTTTTTACTTTGCGGTGTAATAACAACCTTCGATTCAACAGGCTCATTTTTCGGATCTTTTGCAATTGCTTTATTTACAATTGCCTCCCCTACTTTTGCCGAATCTTTTACTTTCACTTTAAAGACAATACTTCTTTTTTCTGTATCCGTAATTTCTGGATACTTTGCCATTACTTTGCCGTCTTCCACTTTTAGTTCTACTGGCTCTGGTTTTATACCTTCTGCTTTCAAACTATCTTTCACATATTCAACACCTTTAGGTAGTGTATCTTCTACTAGCACCGTTTCTAGTTTTCCGTTTTCTACCGTATTATAAAATGTAATTCTGTATTCCACTTCTTCTCCTAGTTTTGGTGTTTGATTCGTTACGTTTTTTTCTACATCCACTTTACCGTATTTATAATCCGGCGTAATCTTTTCTTCTGGATGCTCAGACTGTCCATTTGGCTCACTCACAACCGCTTTATTAACGATCGTTTCTCCCGCTTTTGCCTCTTCTTTTACTTTCACTTTAAAGGCAATGCTTCGCTCTTTTGTATCCGTAATCTCTGGATATTTTGCGATTACCTTACCATTTTCTACTTTTAACTCTACTGGATTTGGTTCAGTACCTTCAGCTCTCTCACTGCCTTGAACAAATTCTAAGTTAGCTGGAATTTCATCTTCTATTGTAACTGCATCTAGTTTTCCGTTTTCCACCGTATTTTTAAAGCTAATTTGATATTCAAATTCTTCTCCTAGCTTCGGCTTCTTATTTGTCGCTTTTTTCTTTGCGACAATTTTACCAGCCTTATGCTGTGGTGTAATCTTCTCTTCTAGATTCTTTGGTGGATTTGTTTTATCACTAACGGTTGCTTTATTAACAATTTCTTCACCAATTTTTGCAGTTTCTTTTACTTTTGTTTTAAAGACGATACTTCTTTCTTCCATATCCATAATTTCTGGATACTTTGCCATTACTTTGCCATTTTCAAACTTCAGCTCTACTGGCTCTGGTTTTGCACCTTCTGCTTTCAAACTATCTTTTACGTATTCAAGACTACTTGGTAATTCGTCTTCAATCGTCAATACATCTAGACGTCCATCTTTCACCGTATTTTTAAAGGTAATACGATACTCTACTTCATCACCTAACTTCGGTGTTTTATTAGATGCTATTTTTTTAGCTTCTATTTCTCCAGGGATCTCTTTTGGAGTCGTAACCGTAATATCTGCATCGTCCTCAGTTTCATACTTTATCTCGGCACTATCTTGTCCCTTTACAACAACGATATTTTTTACTGTTGTATCTGATTGTACAGAATGTTTCACTTTTACTTTGAATGTAATAACGGCACTTTCCCCCGGCTTTAAAACACCGCCGTCTTTAGCATTAGCACCTTCACCAACACGGAAATCAATTTGATTATTTACAAACTCCGCTTCATCATCGCTTGCATCATCTGTTTTATTTCCTTTATTACTTCCAGAAATATATTGTATAGATCCCGGAACATACTCTAAACGATCATCTAATTTATCAAAACCTTTTACATTCGATACCGGCGCTTGATTATTTTTCGTATCATTTTTCACTTCAATTTGATACGTAAACTCTTCACCGGCTTTAATTTCCTTAACTTCTTTACCGGTACTATCTAATGCCTTTTTATCAACTTGTAAGTTTGGAGCATTATGTTCTGTAACAAATGTGGCGTTATTTAATACGTAAATATCACCAGTACCACCATATGCTCTAAAACGCATTTTCCCTTCTTTCAAACCATTCTTTACTTGAGTCGGTCCTTCAAGATGATACGTATGAATGTCAGTACTGAATGAATTTGTCCAAGCTGGTTTATATCCTGGATATTTTTTTGTAACAAACTCGTTAGTGCCATCTACTTGTACTTCTGTCATAGATGAGTCATTAACATCATTATCTTTACCTTTAATATTTTTAAACTTTTGATACCCTAACCCAAAATCATATTCTCCATAATCATAGGCATATCCATCATTATCAGCTGGATCACCTTGCGATGAAAAATAACTAAATTTCGCTTTAAAAGCACCTTCTTTTGGTGTGTTTATTTTATTAACACTAATATCCGTCCAAGCTGTACTTTTTTGAGAAACTAACCCTTCCCAAATTTTCATATCTTTTACTGTTTCTTTATAGTTTTCATAAACTAATATGAGGTTCCAGTTACCCCAGTAATAGCCGCCACCTGTTACATCTTTAATTTGTGGCACATTCGCAACTGTCAACGTTTGAGAAATACCTTGCTGTGCAATTACATTTGTTACATCTGCATACGCAACATATCCTGCACCACTACCTGAGTAATTAGAAATATAGGGTAGATAATCAGCTTTTCGTATGCTATCAGCACGTACCTCTGCATATTCTTTATTTCCCATTTTCATTTTGACTGGTTGTCGTACATCATTATCACTAACTCTTTGATTAACATTTGTACTAGTTACAGTTCCCATTGCAGCTGTCCAAAACAAATACGCCTTTTTCACTTTACTTCCAGCAGGAATGTTAGGAAATGCACCTGTTGACGAATTAAAAGTACTATCATCGTTATCAACGTCCACAGTCATTTTATTCGTTTTATAACCCATACTTTGTCTGCCATAATGATCAGTTGTCAAACCAAGGGTCACATTACCAGTTTGTACTAAATTACCAGGAGCAATTGTAGAATACAGCGGGTCTCCAAATCCTTGTTTATCTCCTGTTTGGATTTGAACCTTCGAAGCATTTTCTGATGCAGCTTGTACTTCTGCATCCTTCTGCTTTATTGTTAGAGGTGATTGCTTTTCCTCTTTTTCTAGTTGCTTTTCAGCTTCAGGTTGTTTTACCTTCTCTATTTCTGTTTTTTGTGTAGATGTATTTTTATCTTCTACAGATACTTTTAATTTTCCATCCACTTCTTTAGTTTTTGAATCAGTTGTTGATCCGATAGCTTTCTTACTACTGTCAGCCTCATCATCGGTATTAGCTTCTAACTTCTCTTCAGAAGGAAGCCCTTCAACATCTACAGACATGTTTCCTATTTGTAGTTGATCCTTTTGCACACTAATTTTTTGCTTATACTCTTTATTAAAATGTTGCGCACGACGAGCTTTTATTAATACATTCATTTTTTCATGTGATTTTAAATCTTGAATTTTAAGATTAGAAGAAAGAACCTTTCCTCCATTATCTTTTTCCTCTACATAGAAATCCGCTACCTTATTTTCAAGTAACTTCTCTCCGTTTACTTTCACAGATTGCGAAAGAAACTCAATTCCATTGTCATTATTTTGATTAATTACTAATTCTCGGATTGGTGTATCTCCCGTATTTTCAATCTTATATTGAAATACGTGCTCCCTCTCCGCTACTTCTCCCTTATACATTTCAGCATTCACTTGCTCTGCCTTAATTTTCACATCATTTCCTTGTAACTCATCCCAGCTTTTTTTATTTATCTCTGTAGCAAAAGCACTGGGCGAAGGCAATATGATGGATAGAAGAAGTGTGATCATTGTTACGACATTAAAACACTTCAATACTTGTTTCATATTTTCTACCTTTCTCCTTTCTATATACTTGCTATCCGTCTACTTAATTTCAGTAATCCTTTCATTTAGTAGCCGAATACATAGCAATATATATCCACTCGCAACAATCCGACCTACGAAAATGTATCGTTGAAATCCCAATGTCAACAATATAAATCTCATAGAATATTACTATTTTAATTTATCAAAAATAGCATATATATCGGACACTTATACAAACCTTTACCATATTTTTAATATAGTAAAAACACCGTGCTGTATAGGTTTATATAACAGTTAAAGGATACTTAAAAATTTTAACATACTCATTATCCTATTTATACATACAATAGAAATTTTACCATTTTTTAGTTATTTTCAGTTTGTTTTTTATGATTGAAATTTTCTAAAAATAACAACCGTTACATGTAAAAATATGTTATATTAAACAAGAACAAATGTTCTTATTTAAAAGGAGGAATTTTTTATGCTACACGAACCCATTATCGTAAAAAAAGAAGCTTTCCACGCAATCGGCGTTTCGGTTACAACGACTAATGAAAAAGAGGCATCTACTGAAGGAAACATTCCACAACTTTGGAACCGATACTTTCAAGAACAAATGATGCATCACATCCCAAATCAACAAACGAAAGAAACATTTGCTTTCTATTCCAACTACGAGTCAGATGAAACTGGTACATATACATTTACAATCGGTATGCCAGTTTCTTCACTAAAAGACGTTCCTGAAAATATGACAACTTTAACAATACCTACCGCTACATATGCGGTATTTACAACAAGAAAGGGACCAGTTGCTGAAGTCGTTTGTGAAGCTTGGGAATATATTTGGCAATGGTCGAAAGAAAATAAACGTGCCTTCACAACAGACTTTGAGCTTTACGACGAAAGAGCATTAGACCCAAATCAGGCACAACTGGATATTTATATTGCGTTAGCCTAAAAAAAGATGCCCATTCGGCATCTTTTTTTGTCGTTAAATAGCTACTGGGCAAATCCATTATTATTGTCTACAATGAGAAAGTGCAGTATAGAAATATTAGAAACTGTATAAAGTGAAACTATACTCAGCTGTGGGTATCTCCCATTGAGTATTAGCCCTTACCAATTGGGCGTTTACTGGTTTTTTAGTTTAAATTTGTCACATAGAAAGGAAGCAATATGGAGGAACTACAACAAAATAAAACTGCTTTAGAAGGAAGCGGAAAACCGTTATTAAAAAATACGAATTTCCTTTTTCTTTGGGCAGCTACTCTTTTTTCAAGCTTTGCTTTAGCCTTTTTTACTTTTTCACAAACGTGGTACATAGCAAAAACATTAAACCTTGAAGCTTCACTCGGTGTTGTTTTCGTAGCCCTTAGTGTTCCAAGGCTTATTTTTATGATTGTCGGCGGCGCTGTAGCTGATAAATTCCCGAAAAAAAACATTATGTTTTACTCCAATATCATTCGAGCGATTCTTGTCGCAACCATTCTCACATGGTTCATTGTCGGTGATGTAACGCTATATACATTTGCTTTATTCGCTTTATTCTTTGGACTTGCTGATGCTTTCTTCTGGTCAGCAGATGGATCTATCTTACCGGAATTGGTAGAAAAAAGCCGGTTAACACAAGCGAATTCACTTACACAAATGACGAACCAAGCATCGGTCATCTTAGGCCCTGTACTTGGCGGAATTCTCATTAAATTTACGAATTATGAGACAATATTTTCCATTACGATTTTATTACTGATTGTCGCGGCCATACTCGTTCAAAAAATACAATTTACGATGCCAGAACAAAAAGATACAGATAAAGGTATGTTCACTTCCATTAAAGAAGGAATCTTATATGTAAAGGAATCGCCATTCCTTTCAACTTTCCTTATTTGTAGCGCTTTTTTAAACTTATTTTTAATCGGCCCGATGCAAGTTGGTTTCCCGCTTTTTGTTAAAAATGTGCTGCATGGTGATTCGCTCCAGTTTAGTTACTTAGAAGCATCTGTAGGCGGCGGAATGGCAATCGGTGCTGTCATTGTCGGTTTAAGAAATATTAATCGTAGACGCGGTCTATTTTGTATTATCATGATGCTATTGTCTGGTGTCTTCTTCTTAGCCATCAACTTTAGTACCGTACTTTGGCAAGCACTATTAGCCGGCATGTTTTACGGTATTACAATCGCAATGGCTATCGTTCCGCTTATGGCGATGATTCAATCGACAGTAAAAGAAGAAATGATGGGACGCGTAATGAGTTTACTTATGCTATCATCAATGGGCTTTATCCCGCTCTCTTATGCATTCACATCCATTGCACTTGCAATAGGAATTCCAATCGTAACCGTTATGAAAAGTGGTGCAATAGCTGTTATTGTCTTCGTACTATTTGTAGCGATTCGTGTTCCAGTTGTAAGGAAGTTCGATTAGCTAATTAGAGTCATGTATTATACACATGACTCTTTTTTGAATGGATCAAATAGTGTTATTCCCTTACTTCTCCTTAATGCTGCTCCCCATTCTAATCCAACCTCTAAAAATAGATCCCGCACTGTACTATATAAAAGAGCCTTCACATTTTTACGGATTTCTCCGTATTTATAAGCTCTCACAACACTCTTTACTCGCCAAATGAAATTTCCGTACACTTCTTCATCAGCTAATATTTGCTCCAGTAAAACACCTTGTTCTAGTAACCCGCTCTTTTTATATGCAAGCTCGACCTTACTCCAAAATATATTAATTTTCTTCGGATTACTCGTCATCGGCACCAGTGCGTATATAAAAGGCTTCGGTATATCATGACGGCAATACGTCTCATCAAGCTCGTACGTTCCTTTTCTTTTCTCTTTTATTTGTGGAATGTTTTTAGAAAGAATTGTTTCCCCAGCGCTTTTTTGCTCATTTTTACTACAGCCAGTTGCATTATCCTCACTTTTACAAGCGGACATTTTCATACGGTCATCCATGCGGTCAATCGCAGATATAAGAAATACATATAGGTTCGCACTATACCCGCCGCGCTTATGTCTCTCTTTTGTTGCAACACGCTTTATAATTCCTAGTTCCTCTAACTTTGCAATTGACCGGCGTACTGTACGAATACTCTTTCCAACATTCGTCGCAATCGTCTCCATTAATGGACAAGCGACCCCTACTGTTTTTTGTTTCTCATTTACCGCATATTTTCCTAAAAAATGAATGATGGTAGCATCCGTTTTATTTAATTGAAATCGATAATATTTCAAAACTTGCTTTTGATATGTATTAAACTCTTCTTTACTTCGAAATTCACTGTATGGTTTCATTAAGTTATATAAACTTCCCATTTTTATCACCTCACTTATAAATAAGAGGCAGGAAGAGAAATTGGCGTGACATTAAATATTTTTTATTGGAGATGAAAATATGATCGTAATTAGCGCTTGTTTAGGTGGGATTGCTTGCCGGTATGATGGAAATGACAATCTCTTTTCAAAAATAGAGGAGCTTCTGCAACAAGAAGATACAGTCCTCATTTGTCCTGAAGTATTAGGGGGATTACCAACACCTCGTCCCTCAGCCGAAATTATTGGCGGGAATGGCGATGACGTTTTAGACGGAAAAGCAAAGGTAATGACAAAAGATGGTGAAGATGTCACAGCAGCTTTCGTAAACGGTGCTTATAAAGCATTAGAACAAATCAAAAATTTACACCCAGAATATATTATTTTAAAAGAACGCAGTCCATCTTGTGGTAGTTCTACGATTTATACTGGAGAATTTAACGGTAATAAGCAAACTGGTTTCGGAGTGACAACTGCTTTATTTAAAAGACACGGATTTACAGTCATTTCAGAAGAAGAATTTGAAAACAAAAAAAGGAATTGACCCTGTTCGTCAATTCCTTTTTATCTGTCTTATTTCACACTTAGTTTTTCTTTCACTTTCGCTGGAAGCTCGTCTTTTTTCACTTCTTCCCAAGCTGTTACACCTTTTTTATCTGAGTGGTATACGCGTAAGAATGCATCTTTACGTAAGTTTTTTTGAGCTGTGAATTCTAATTCTTTCTCTTTACCATCTTTATCAAAGCCAGTCAGCTTATATTCGTAATCTTTATACGGCTCACCGTTATCAGCTTTACCATTATATTCTTTTCCATCTACTGTAATTTGAACGTAATACTCGTCTTTACCCATACGATTTAAATCACAGCCAACTAATAGGCTTGCAAATACAACTAAAATACTAAAAAGTGCAATATATCTTTTCATTTCCTTCACCTCATGTGTTTTTTCTTATATTCTTATCTTAAAGCCTAAACTTTAAAGAAGAAATTCAAAAACATGACATGAACATTACACTTTTGTAAGATAATAATTATTTCTTCACTTTAGAAATTGTCATTCCATTAAGCTTCTGTATAACGTTTTTGTTTCGCACGCTCATCAGCTACACTACCGCCAATAACGTCTTTCACGCCAATTTCGCCACTTATCACGTAATTTCCTTATACCGTTTATTACGCCTTCTATTATGCCCTCAATTATAATCTCTATTACAAAATATCTTATTAAACTAATAATAGGTTTAATCACGTATCTCCCTATAAATTCAAGAATATCCTCCATCATATTTTCCTCCTTCTTTCAAAAGGAAGCTGCTACTCCTCTGCGGCCTTTTACGTCCAGTTACAATTGCTGCCCTACTGCGGTATATATCAACAAAAATAATACGACAACAACATCCACAATAACGCTATTGAATTTGGAAGAACCTTCGGTAAATACTAATACTGTAGTTAACATGGCTAAGAGAATTATTTTTTCACCTATATTCGGAGATGCTCCCAAAAACTTTATAAAATCAAAGACAACTTTACTACAATTCTTCCCGTAACTAATTTATTATCGTGGTAAACCGTTTTCCACTACATCCGTAACAGTTCCATTCGGTTCAAAGATTACACGTAATGATCCTTCTCCACCATAACCAGTATAGTCATATACTGAATATGATTTATATTTCTCAATCACATATGGCTGTCCAATTGCAGCTTTTACTTGATTCGCGGCCATACCTTTTTTGATTTTCAAATAGTGATTGTAACTTACTGCTACCGAATTGTTATTTACATCTTTATACCACGGTACACGATCGTTTTTTTCTTCATATTCCTTTACAGGCTCTTCACTACGTTTCGTAAATACCTGATTCTCTTTATCTGTATCTTTATCTTTATCTTTATTCTTTATAGCAGTACGTTCAATATTTACAACATAACCATATGTATTTAATTCAACCATAATTTCATATGTACCATCCGTATCTTTTTCAGTATAAAATACGCGTTTTTCATGGTTATTATAATGTTTTATGTTCTCACCACCATAGTCAATCGTATTAAGAATATCCGTATACGTCATACCTTCCTCAATCTTTTGAGATTCATCATGAGAAATATAACGCTTTTGTGATGATGGTGCATCCTCATTTTTAATACTTTCACGTTTGCTCGTAGTCATAGGTGTTTTCTTCTGATCTTTTAGTACTTCACCTTCCGCCTTCGCTGGTTGCTTTGCTCCTACTTTTGTTAATACGTCTGTATCGCTAGAACAAGCTCCCAAAATCGATACTGTAATCAACGCCATCCCTACTATAAGTACTTTCTTAAATGACTTCACTCTAATCCCCCCGGTATTTTTAATATCTAGTAATCAACGTATTTTAATTAATACGGAACTATTCAGTTCTATACAATTGGCTATAACCTTCTCCCTTATGCACCTTTTTTGTATAAAGTGAAACTTTAATCAGTGGGGGGGTTCTTCATCCCCACTGATTATTAGTTGAACCAATCGTGCTGCATAAATCTACCTATTAGTAATAACCGATGCATTTACAACTATTTCGAACATAATTCCCAATCATCTTCGTTACAAATATTAACATTAAATATAACTAATAAATAGTATATTTTTGCTAATTATTTACATTTTGTCTACATAATCTTATCTTAAAACGAATAATATGAATCTCGAATTCACAGTGTAAATTATATATACTATATATAATAACATTTAAATTAAAATCTAAAGTAACTTTACATGCATTTTCTGTTTTAACACAAAAAGAAAAGACCTTTCTAACGATTTTATTCTATCGCTAAAAAGGTCTTTCTCTATTTCTGCTAAAAACTTAGCACTCTTCTGGCTTACCAGCATTCGATGCTGTACGGAAAGATGATCCACATCCGCATGATGCGATTGCGTTTGGATTGTCGATTGTGAATCCACCGCCAAGCATAGATTGTTTATAGTCAATTTTTACTCCTTTAACAATTGGAGCACTTTCTGTATCGATAACAAATTCAACACCGAAAAACTCAAGAACTGTGTCGTCTTCTTTTGGTTCTACTTCAAATCCTAAGCCGTAAGAAAGACCGCTACATCCGCCGCCGTGGACAGCAAGGCGCACGTACTTCTCTCCATCTTCAGCATCTTTTAACATATCTTTAATTTGAAAAGCTGCTTGTTCTGTTACTTCAATCATGAAATACACCTTCCTTTCTGTTCTTAGTCCATTATACATCTTTACGCTTCTATCTTGTACTCATACACTCCGCGACAAATTACTTCCGCAGGTCCTTTCATCAACACGCTTCCTTCTTCAGTCCACGCAATCATTAAATCGCCGCCAGCTAAATGAACTGTAATTTCCTTACCACGTTCCATCTTTCCATTCAAAATAGCAGCTACAACTGCAGCACACGCCCCTGTTCCGCAAGCTTGCGTTACACCAGATCCACGTTCCCAAACGCGGAAGTTCATCTCTTCATCATTCAAAATTTCGATAAACTCAACATTTACTCGCTCTGGAAACATTTCATGTGTCTCAAGGACGGGTCCAAGTGTTGTAAGAGGTGCTTTTTCTACATCATCAACAAAAATAATCGCATGCGGATTTCCCATTGAAACAGCTGTAAATGCATAACGATGATTATTATATAAGAAGTTTTCACGAATAAATGGTGTTTCATCTTCACCAAGCATCGGTATTTCTGCACGTGTTAGACGCGGTGCCCCCATATCGATTTTCGCTAATGTAACTTTCCCTTCTTCTACCGTTACTTCCGCCGTTACAATGCCAGCTAACGTTTCAATTGTGAAAACTGTTTCTTCTACTAGTTTATGCTCATACGCATATTTCGCTACGCAGCGTAAACCGTTACCACAGCTCTTTCCTTCAGAACCATCATTATTAAACATACGCATTTTCACCGGAGCTACGTCTGAAGGGCAAATTAAAATCATCCCATCTGCTCCAATACCAGTATTAATATTTGAAACCTTTTCCGCCACAAGGGCTAAATCTTCTTCAGAAATTTGCTCTTCAAACATATTTACATATATATAACTATTGCCAAGACCATGCATTTTTGTAAAAGAAAATTGGCTCATTTATATTCACTCCAAAAATAATTTGTTATGTTAAGTATAAAATGCATGCTTTTAGAACACAATATGAATGTCCCCCGTTTCTCATATTTGACAACGTTTGGCGATGAGCCACTCTTACACAATTTGTGTAAGAAAAAAGCCCTTCTAAAAAGGGCCTTTTTTTATTTATCCCACTATTTTCGATTGGGGAAGGCTAATAATCAGTATTAGCCTTCCCCACGAAATAAAGTTTTATCTAATGAAAAAGGTGCTGCTGATTCGCAACACCTTAAAACATTGGATTTTCATCCAAATACTCATATACATTATTAACAAGCTCTTCTACTGTTGCACCTTGTACAACTTCACCATTTACAAGTGCAAACGGTCCCTCAAAACAAATACCACAATATCCTAAACAACCATACTCCATTACATCTAAATTCGGATCTTTTTCTAATTTTTCTAGAGCTGCTTGCGAACCACTTGCAAGGTTACCTACACAAAATTCAATTAATGGTTTAATCAAAATTCTCCCCCCTGTACTACAAAACAAATTACCTTCTGACTTTATCTATAAGAAGAAAACTAAGCTGTTTCTTGTTGTTTTCGTTACACAGTCTAAACTATTTAGTTACTTCATTACTTCACTTCAAAGTAGATGACTTCTTCTATATAACATGCTACTTCTAATGAAATAGTAACTACAAAGGAAAAACAGTTTACTTTACTTTTCTTCTTATTGTACAACAGAGTATTCATTCATGCATTGTTATTTGTTCACAAATTCGATATAATTTGATTGAGTAAAGTCAAAATATTTTATTAATATAAAATTTTATGATTAGGGGATATTTCAACAGAAAAGGGGTAATCCATCATGAAACACCTCGTAATACTAGGTGGCGGCTACGGTGGAATGAGAATTCTGCAAAGGCTACTTCCAAGCAACCAACTTCCAGATGATGTACAAGTGACATTAATCGACAAAGTACCATACCATTGCTTCAAAACTGAATATTATGCATTAGTTGCGGGTACTATTTCAGAAACGCATATTCGTATACCGTTTCCTGAACACCCACGCCTCAATATTCAATACGGCACAGTAACAAATATTGACCTCGAAGAAAAAGCTGTTCATCTCGATGGCGGCGAAGCGATCCAATATGATGATTTAATTATCGGACTTGGCTGTGAAGATAAATATCATAACGTTCCTGGGGCTAGGGAATATACACATAGTCTACAATCAATTGAACAAACACGTAAGACATATGAACAATTAAATAGTCTAGAACCAAATGCAACAGTAGCTGTCGTTGGTGCTGGCTTAAGTGGTGTTGAAGTAGCAAGTGAACTTCGGGAAAGCCGTTCTGATTTAAAAATCTACTTATTTGATCGAAAAGATAGAATTTTATTCCCATATCCAGAGAAATTAAGTAGATACGTAGAAGAATGGTTTGTAAAGCATAAAGTTAACATTATACGAAACTCTAACATTACAAAAGTAGAACCAAATATTGTGTACAACCACGATGAACCACTTGAATGTGATGCAATCGTCTGGACAGCTGGTATTCAAGCGAATGAAGTTGTTCGAAACCTTCCAGTTGAACAAGATGGTAGCGGACGGGTTGTCTTAACTAAATATCATAATATTCCAAATAACGATCATGTTTACGTTGTAGGAGATTGCGCAGCACTTCCACATGCACCATCTGCCCAACTTGCTGAAGGTCAAGGAGAACAAATTGTCCAAATATTATTAAAACGTTGGAATAATGAAGCACTTCCTGACGAACTACCTGTAATTAAATTAAAAGGTGTTCTCGGTTCTCTCGGTAAGAAGCACGGCTTTGGTTTACTAGCAAACCAACCATTAATGGGACGTGTACCGAGATTATTAAAATCTGGTCTTCTTTGGATGTACAAATATCATAAAGGTTAATACTTTACAGGCTGTCTACTAAGTAGGCAGCCTCTTTTATGAGTTAACATATAATTATCAGACACATCTTTTTCAATATGTATAATGATTTATTTTTCATTTTCATATTAAAAACTATTGATAAAAAGTGTATGCTATTTGTAAGTTGTCTTATTATTTCCTTTAAGACCGAATTCATTCGGTCTTATTTTTTATGTGATAAATACTTTTGTAGGAGGCATTACATTCAACTTATGAACTTATCGAAACTAAACAATCGAATAGAAGCGAAAAAGAAAGAGTTAATCTATCTCGTTGAACAATACGGATTCACTCATGATAAAGTGATTTCTTTCAGCCAAGAATTAGATCGTTTACTTAACTTATTAATAAAACTCAAGATGAAGAAAAAACGTTGTTCGTTATAACCATTTCCCCCTCTTTTTTGATACGATATAACTAGAATCAGAAAGGAGCGATTTATGTTTATATTAAAAGACGTTATATATAAAGATATACTACACATTCCTTATTTACGGATTCAAAAAGAAAAGATTACTTGCATTATCGGTGAAAGCGGAAGCGGAAAAAGTACATTGCTTCGGATGTTAAACGATTTACAATCTCCAACATCCGGTACAATTGAATATAACGGAAAGTTAATTTCTAATTATCCACCTATTCAATTACGTCGTGACGTAGTTATGCTTGGGCAAACTCCACCTATTTTTGATGGAACCGTTAAAGACAACCTATTAATGGGACTTCGTCTTTCTGAAAAACCATTTCCAAATGATGATGCCCTGCGGAGTGCACTAAAAACCATTAGTTTAGACAAGCAATTAGAAGATAGCGCTTCCTCATTATCCGGCGGTGAAAAACAAAGGCTTGCCTTTGCTCGTATTGTACTTATGGATCCACCTGTCTATTTATTAGATGAACCTACTTCAGCATTAGACAGTGATACAGAACGACGCGTAATGAAACAATTTACTGAACTAGCACGAAAAAAGAAAAAAACAGTTATCTTCATCACACACTCGCAACAACTTCCAGAAGAAATTGCAGACGACATTATTGAAATTAGTAAGGCAAACGGTGCAACTAGAAAGGAAGTGCTCTCTGTTGAAGGGCGTTATTGAACTCCAAATTTGGCAACTTGCGGCTGCCTATATTTTCATTCTTATTTTAATCGGGATTGTGAAATTAAAAGGGATACCTCGCGAAAAACAAATCGCGCTCGCAACATTCCGTATGACCATCCAACTCGTACTTGTTGCATATGTCCTTACATACGTATTTGAAAATAGTAATCCATTTTATACAATTGCTCTCATTACTTCTATTACTACCTTTGCAATTTTTAATATTTATAAACGAGTTAGCATCCCAATGTCTAAAGAATTAAAACGAGTAGCCGCCCTTTCCATGGTCGCCGGATCAATTGGGCCACTTCTACTATTTATCTTTGTTATTATCGGTCATGACCCTTGGTATGCTCCGCAATATATCGTCCCTATTACAGGAATGTTAGTTGGGAATGCCATGACTGGTGTTTCTCTCGGTGCAAATACGTTCTTAAACAATATGAAATCGCAAAGAGGTCAAATTGAAGGTGCACTTATGCTGGGCGCAACACCGAAAGAAGCTGCTGCTCCGCTCATACGCGACGCTTTTGACTCTGCCATTTTACCTACAATCAATTCTATGGTCGGAATGGGGATTATAAGCCTACCAGGCATGATGACAGGACAAATCTTATCTGGTGTATCACCGTTCACAGCTATTCAATATCAAATTGCCATCATACTCGGTATTTCTGGAAGTACTGCCTTTGCTGTCATTATCTTTTTACAGCTTGGATATAAAACGTTCTTTAATAAGCGATGTCAGTTGAAAGAGGTTGACTATAGTGCGCGGTAAATGATACTTCTTGCTCGGTAAATCATGCTCTGTTCATCGTAAATGAAATCATATCGACTTACCGAAAAAAAAATGACAATAAAAAAGAGGAGGCTACTGGTATTATCCCCTATAGGTAGACAGTAAAAAAAGAGTCCATCTGATATGATGGACTCAATACTGTTTTATCTGGAGGGGATTTTTTTATGGCAAGAAAAGGACAATCATT
>NZ_JAKUGG010000035.1:0-51368 GCF_022663835.1 Bacillus cereus group sp. BfR-BA-01347
TACAGAAAGATTCCAAGAAAAACTTCACGGCCTTTCCCCGATAGAATATCGGGAAAAGGCCGTGGCATAATACTCTTTTTATTACTGTCTACTTGACAGGGAGATGACCAATGTGCCTCTTTTTATTTTTTATTCAAACTAATATAGCAGATAACTTAAAAATCTCCCCTACTAAAGAAGAAATTTAATGTTCTTTATATATACGATTCAATACAAATGAAGTTATACAAATGATATTAGCCTTTAAAGCTTCTTTCGGCCAATTCGGGTATAATTCCGAAGCGCTAACATTTTTTATATACTCCTTAAAATCCACTTTATATCTTGGAGCATTTTCATAAGAATTCCCATCATGAACTATAATATATTGCGGTATTTGTAGATTATGTGCATGTAAAGGAATATCTGTAGAATACATAGAGTACTGCTGAAGTTGTCTTTCTAAATGCTGTTTAGTTAATTTATGCTGAGGTACATCAATAATTTCTATTGATTGCAGCTCTCCTGTTCGATTTATAGGAATCATTTCTACTCTTTGTTTTGCTGTAGTTCCCGCAAAAATTTGTACACCTCTAACTATTTTCACACCATAATTAGGTGCTTCAATTGTAAGGATATATTCTGAATAAGGTTTAGGGCCCGAAGGATCTGAAGCAGATTCTTTAGGGAGAGCAGATAAAGAAATGACACTTGTTAAACCAATATCATTTGTTTGAAGTGTGGTAATAATTTGACTACCCTCATCTTGCTTACGAACGAATACCTTTGCACCTTTGATTGATTTATCTGTATTCATTTCATAAACAGACACAATTAACTTGCCACTTGATGCGCGATAAGTATCCGTGTATCATAAAAAAATTGTTGATTATTCAAAAATATATTTGGTTGATAGCATAACTGCTTTCCTGTATCCCATGGATAAGAGAGATAATCAATCAAAACTATTCGCCCTGTCTCTATAACAATTCATTGCAATCACTCCTTTATATTTTTATTACTTTCAATGATTAATAATTAGGAAAGTATCCATTTTGATTATAGAATGATTGTGGGTAATGAGATATGGAGGAATTTGTCATAGAAGGTGTAGAGAAAGGATTAATAAACAATTGGTTTGTATGTTGAGAAGTTGTGTATGTTTTAATATTTGCATCTGTATTTGTCTGTACTGGTATGGGGTTATATTCCAAATCCCTTGTGGTACCTGCAGTATATTGTAATTCTTCAAGTAATCTCCATAGTTCTTTACGCACTACTCCTGTTACAGTAAAACTTTTAATTTTTTGAAATTCCTTTACTGATTTTTCAGTTTCAAGTCCAAAAAATCCATCTATTTCCCCTGTGTAAAAACCATACCTTTTCAATAAACTCTGTATCATTTTTACACTTTCTCCTTGATATCACAATTGGGGATTAGCCTTTGATGCAGCACCTTATGAAAATAATTCTATACCCTGGAATAACATCAAAAAATTTAAGCAAATGGGATATATAGGGGAACAACTTGGTCTAACTTGGGGTGGGCGCTTTACTACCCTAGTTAATTACCCGGATTTCGAATATTCTTTTGGATTAAGTACTTGGGATCTCCTTAACGGTATTACCCCTCCTATTTTAAATATATAGCTTTTCATATAACTTAAATTACATCAAGATTTTTTTCTATTTATAACATCTTCTGGAATTGAAAAATCGATTAAGGGGCCGTTGGATGACAATAAACTATTCTGTTAAGGAGCCCTTTAATTGAATAAAGGTTATTCAGTTAACAATGAGGTTGCGTATGAATATAGCACCTTAATAAACTATAGAGGGAAAATATATAATAACGTATTTTAAATTGCACCTTTAAGGAGGCGAAGTCGATGAGAAAATATTTTTATTTGATTGGGCAAAAAACAAGAGGATAACGTTTCACTAGCCCATAAACTAAGTGGTTCCTCTTCAATACTAGAAGGAGAGTATCAAATTGAAGAAAATTTATTTAAAGCCTATTGACAAAAGTAATTGGGAAGAAGCAATTAGACTGTCTGTTAAAGAAGAACAGCAAACATTTATTGCATCCAATCTCTATTCTATCGCAGAAGTTCAATTTCTAGATAATTTCTATGCAAAAGGTATTTATCTTGATAAAAAAATGATAGGATTTACTATATTTAGGATAGATCCTGCTGATAATAATTATTGGATTTATATACTTATGATTGATGAAAAATTTCAAGAGAAAGATATAGGTAAACAGGCTATATAACTGGTTATTGATGAGATAAAACAAGATAACTATACAAGCATCCCTTTAATCATGATTGGATATGCTCCTGAAAATCTTACAGCTAAATTTGTATATAAAAAGACAGGATTTATTGAAACAAAATTATCTTCTTTGGGTGAACAGTTAAGCTAAGTATTCTTTATGAGCACTTGGATTCTCCACATTGAATATTAGATTTATTAAAGTGGATATTTGTTTTTTATTAAGATGATTCTAATGTATAAATAAAAAAATAGGAGGAACCTATAGTGACAGCCCCCCTGCAAAAAAACTGTAATATACATGTTGAAAATAAATTTATTTTACTAATAATGAATATCCACCATTTTTATCATTAAATTTATACATATTCAAATAATATTTCGCTTTATAGTATTTCCTTCATCTTCACCACAAGCTACGCAATTTTGCATGCCTAATTCATGATAAGATACCCATGTCATTCCATTATTTTGTTTATTTACCACGGAGATATCCATTTCTTTTGGAACTGTAACATCAAACTTATAAACATCTGTTTGATCAGGATTAATCATACTTCCTTTTACAAGCTTATTAAACCGGAGTATCTTCTCTTCTTCAAGCGATCCATCTGTTTACGGATCTTTTTACAGTAACTTTTATTTGTTCTTTACTTTCTTTTCCTCTACTATCTTTAACTTTTAGTTCTACATTGTATATTCTTTTTCTCCATATACATGTGTAGGATTGGCTTCTGTACTTGTTTTACCCTCTCTAAAATTCCATAGATAAAAAATAATTTTTCCATTTTCACTTTCTGTACTATCGCTATGGAATTGAATTTCTTCATTAGAATCATAGGAAGGATAGCTTATTTGTTATTTAAGGAATATTTTGTGAGTAAGTTCAATTTATAATTATAGTCTTATATACATAAGGATTATTATTAACCCTCTCAATTACTTTAAGCGATGGTAACTTATCTAATTCAATGATCATAATATTATTTATCTTTTGAGATGAACTTTGAATTTTTATAATATTAATTTCATAATCACTGCATAAGGATGTTATAAAAGCGAGAAATTTACAACTATTTTTATTCCTCACCAAAATAGTTGGATTATTTTCTGATATGTTAAAATTAAAACCATTAATTTCTGAAATAAGTATTTTTCCTATATCATTTTTATATGTAACAACTTCTATACTTTCTTTTTCATTAAATAAAGAAATTTTTGCAGTATAAGAATAAGGTGTTTTTGCAAATTCTTCTACAAATTTAATTCCAGTGCTATTACCAATCCTAAAAGGAGCTTGTTCCAATATACTTTTTTCTGTAAGATTAAATATCCCTTTCAAAAAACCTATTTGCAATTCATATTTATTTGTAACGTTTTTAAAGCTTCCATAGACTGAAATATTCACTTGTTCTGGTCTTAAAATAAATAACTCTCTAGCTAACTTACCCATTTCAGTTCCTAAAATTTCAGGTGATAAATTATTAGTTTTTACAAGATCGAACATAGGACAACTCTCCATAATTAACTCCCCCCTCACTTAAAATACCCCATATAAATATGGGGTATTTTAAGTAGTAAACTACATGTAATTTTAATATTCTAAAATATCATTTGATTTATAATTAAAATAATTATATATATAAATATTATACTATTACTTGTTCTTCCTTCAAGAAAGGTATATCGAATGCAATAAATACCTCAGTCAATGCATTTGTTAATTGTATAATTTGTTCTTCAGTGTGATTTGGAGTAATATTTACCCTAAATCTCTCGGTCCCAATTGGTACAGTTGGTGAATTAATTGGTTGTAAATAAACATTATGTTTCTCAAGTAACTGACGTGCAGCAGCTTTACACTTTGTTGCATCACCAATTAAAACTGGTAATATATGCGTCTCGCTTGAATTCATAATTGGAATTCCTGCTCTTTCAAAAGAATTTCTCAACATTTCTGTTTTTTTATGTAAACCATCTCTTTCTACTTTAGAAACCTTTAAGTGCTCAACACTTGTATAACATGCCGCTACTATAGCTGGTGGTAGTGAAGTCGTAAATATAAAACCTGAGGCAAAAGATCGGATTGCATCAATCATTGGTCCCGAACCTGTAATATATCCTCCGATAACACCAATTCCCTTAGCCATAGTCCCTTGAATAATATCAACTGAATCCGCAATACCTAGATCAGCAGCTATCCCTGCTCCTCTAGGTCCATACATACCAATTGCATGAACTTCATCAAGGAATGTTAAAGCGTTATACTTCTTAGCAAGTTTAACAATTTCTTCAATTGGTGCAATGTCACCATCCATAGAATAAACTGACTCAAAAACAATTACTTTTGGTCGGCTATATGGTTGTGATGCAAGTAATTGCTCTAAATGTTCTGTATTATTATGCTTAAATATTGTACGCTCTACCTTCGTACTACGTATCCCATTAATTATAGATGCATGATTAAGTTCATCGGAAAAAACAATACAATCTTCAAATAAACGTAGTAAACACTGAAGTGTTGCATCATTTGACCCATATCCTGTCGGGAATACAAGTGCAGATTCTTTACCATGCCATTCAGCTAATGATGACTCCAATTCCTCATATTGATAATGTGTACCACCAATATTTCTAGAACCACCTGATCCCGCACCATATAAATTAATTGCGTTATGCATGGCTTCAACAACAACTGGATGTTGTGACATTCCTAAGTAATCATTACTGCACCAAACAACTACAGGCTGACTATCTTCTGATCCATTTAATTTAGCTAAAGGATATTGCCCACGAATTCGATTTAATGTAACAAACTCACGATATTGCCCACTTTTTTTCAGTTCTACTAGTTTTTCATTTAATATTTTTGTATACATATAGTGCCTCCAATTATAAGTTCTCTAACTATCAATTTAAGGGGGTAATGTAAAAAAATGTTAATAAATTTGTGGTGCTCTCTCATTATAGGCATAATACACAAAAAAAACAAACAAAAATTTTAAAAATAAAATTTTTTCGGTAAATTATATTTTTACTCTTCCTATATATATATATTTATATTAAATTTTAAGCTTTAGTTCAATTAGAAATAGTGAAAAGCTTATAAATAGAGTGTTTACAGCCACTTATCTAACAAGAAAATGATTTTTTTGTTTTTTTAATTTATTTCTAAAGAGTTAGAAAATTAATATTGATATAATATTTAAGTCGTGATAATATTTGGCTCGTGAAAACTAATTTTACAAAAAAGGTATTTTTAGGTTATTAAAATTAATAGTTAAAGATCAACTATACATTCTCAAATTAATTTTATGATTATGAAAATAATTTATCATTATATTTTAATTAAGAGATAAATATGATGTCTTTAGTCTGGTTATTTCACCCCCTAAAAATACACATTCATCACACAAAGAACTTTAGGAGGAATTTTGATTATGCAAGAAAAATTATTGATTCGTAAAGCTACTATTCAAGACACTGAAGAATTAGTGGAATTAAGAAAGATTTTATTATCTAGTGGTGACACACATTATGCAGCAAAAAGTGAAGAAGATAATTTGGCCTGGCAAAATGCTTATCGCGATTGGATTAAAGAGAATATTTCAAATGAGGATGTACTGATTCAGGTCGGTCAATATGATGAAGATGAAAAAATATGTTCATGTGTTATTGGAATAATTGATTCACGCGCTCCTATGGTAGGTGCACTTAACGGACGAGTTGGTTGGGGACAATCTCTTGTAGTAAGCAAAGATAGACGTGGTCTAGGAATTGCAGAAGCAATGATGGATGCTTTTCATAATTGGTTTAAAGAAAATAATGTTCAAAAAATTGTTGTCCAATCTAGTAAAATGGCCGAAGAGTTCAATAGAAAAAGAGGTTATCTCCAAACTGGGGAACAGTTATTATTTAAAACAATAGAATAGGAGCGTACCAAAATGAAAGTTTTAATTATTGGAATGGGTTTTTCAGGGCAAATGTTTTTAGAAGCTTTCCAGAACATCTCACCTCTCTACAATAATGATATTGATATTGCTTATACTTCAAGATCTCAAAAAGATATTGATTTAGTGTATTATCCGACTATCGAATCTGCCTTGGAAGTATTTAAGCCAGATATTTTAGTAATATCCGTTAACGACGAAAATCATGGAGAAGTATTATTTTCAATTCAAAATTTCAATGGATTTGTAATATGTGAAAAGCCTTTTGTTGATCCAAATTTCAAGTTAGAAAATGCAGAGAAACTATTAAAATACACATCAGGCTTTTGTTTAAATATGGTTGCAAGATATTCACAAGCCGCTCGATTATTAAAAGCATATGTGAATGAAAATAATTTAAAATTAGTACGTGCCAACTTCTTATGGGAAAAAAATAGAATTAATGACTATCGACCTACAACAGGAGTTATCAGTGAAATTATACACTCTTTAGATCTTGTTCAATGGATCAACGGTAATTCACCATTACAATTAAGACATATTCAAGGGGTAAAGTCTGATTATTCAATCTCTGGAAATGAAATTTCAGATAGCGTTTCTGTTATGGGTGAAATAAATGGTGCTGTAGTAACAGGATATAGTAGTTTTGTAAACTTATTCAGAAGAAGAGAATTAGATTTTGTTTTTCAAGATGCTAATAATCAATTAATTTTTGCACAACTCTCTTATGACACACCAAACTGGTATGAAGATTCAGTAAAAATTTGGACAGAAACTAGCACACAATCTGAAGAACTGTTATACTTTAATTCCCTTGAACATGAATATAATGGGGATAGAAAAATAGAGCGAATTATAAATGTAGTCAAAGATGTTACTGATTTTGTTATGCTGGAAAAAGAACCTTCTTTTGGTTTTCCAAATCTAAAAGATGCAGTTCGCTTACAGGAATTACTTAATGAAATTGATTCTAAGAAATCGAGCTTTTATAGAGTTAAATATAACAGTTCTGAGAAAAGAGTCTTGCTCAACGAAAATAGCGGATTTGGACGATTAGGATAAAAAATAGCAAGGAACTTAAAATAAGTTCCTTGCTATTTTTATAAATTCCTGAACATAATGTCCTTCTGCTTGTGTTAATTCTGTAGAATGTTTATAAGATATGTATATATTTCTATAATGCCGATCCGGTAATTCATATATCTTTATATTATCAAATGATTTTAAGAAAAGCTTTGGTCCTATAGAAATACCTATTCCTAGATCAATCATTTTCACAATTGTATTGCAGTCACTTATATACGAATGAACCTTAGGCTCTATACTGTGCTGATTCAAAAATTTCTCAACTTGATTTCTGTATGGCGCTGCTGGCATAATAATATTATTTTGATCAAAGAAATCCTTTAAAGAGCAATCATCAGGAATTAACTTTAAGTTATTTGGTGTTGCTATAACTAACTCGTCTTCCCAAAATGGGACGGATTCACATCCGAATTCCCCGTTAATTGTAAATCCCAGGTCAATTACTTTATTAATAACCCATTCTTGTATTTCATCATAAGTCCCCTCAAATATTATAATTTCTATAAACGGATACAATTTATTAAATTCTTTCATAATTGGAGGTAATATATGTTTTTTTACACTTGTAAAGGCTCCAATCCTCAGTGTTTTAGGCAATAATTGTTCATTAAAATTAGTCTCTATTAATTTACGGTTTATATTTAATATCTGACCAATATACTCATAAGCTTTAGTGCCTTGAGGAGTTAAAGTAATCGTCCGACCAGTTCTCAGGAATAAAGACGTTCCTAATTCCTTTTCTAAGCTAGAAATTGCATGGCTTACTGCAGATTGCGTCATGTTTAATTTTTCGGCAGCTTTTGTAAAACTCCCCGTTGTAATAACTGATTCAAAAATTTCATACTTAATAATACTCATGAGTTTTTTTCATCCCTTGCATTAATATTATTCATTTTATTTAATCCCATTCATTAAGTATACTAATATTAACCTACTTAAGCTAGACGAGTAATGATTATCAAATGTTATTTTACCTTAATTTAATCTGCAGATTTTTTAATTACTATGGCATTATTCAATAATTATATATAGCTCAATTATAATTGTAAGTAACATCATTATAGAGTTATATATTGATTCAATAATCATTCTCTATCTGTATAAAACTAGCAACTAGAGTGTATAAGATTGATAATTTATTATAATCTTGACAATGTAAAGGTGGCAGAACTATGAAAAAAGTTATCTTTTTAGCTATTGGTATGTTTGCCTTGGGATTCGATGCTTATATTATTGCTGGACTGGTTCCTGGAATTAGTGATACCTATCAAAAAAGTGCATCCCAAGTTGGGCAAGCGGTAAGTATATTTACATTATGCTATGCAATATCCGCTCCACTGTTTGCCTCTCTCTTAGCAGGGAAACCTATAAAAAAAGTTCTATTGACTTCAATAATTGTATTTGGACTTGCAAATGCATTAACCGCAGTATCTCCAAACTTTTCGATATTCTTAATATCAAGGGCGATTGCTGGTGTTGGTGCTGGATTATTTTCTCCTTTAGCTGTTGCAGGCTCAACTATGTTAGTACCTGTAGAAAAGAAAGGACGCGCACTTGGCTTAACAATCGGTGGCATGAGTATGGGAACTGTATTAGGTGTTCCGATAGGTCTTTATATCGCAGACAAGTTTGATTGGCAATCAGCAATGTGGTTTGTGGTAATACTTAGTTTAATTGCTGCTATTAGTATTCTTAAGTTTCTACCACATGTTCCAGTCACTGCACCACCTGCTATGAAAGAAAGACTTGCAATGTTTTTAGATAAAAGAGTTACTATCACTGTTTTAATAACATTCTTTGCAAGTATTTCAAGTTTAGGTTTATATACCTATCTATCTCCATTATTACAAGATCTTGATAGCACAAGTGATTTAACAATTTATTTATGGGCTTGGGGATTGGGTGGATTATTTGGAAGTATAACAATTGGATATTTAATTGATTACTTCAAAAAACCAAAAACTTTAATGGCTCTTATTTTAATTATTTTAACTGTCTCAGTTGTATGTATTCCTATAATGATTAATCTAACAATTATAAAATACTTACCATTTTTCATATGGGGAGCAATGGGATGGGCATCAGGAGCACCACAGCAACATATTTTATTATCCTATCAACCTAAGCACGGAAGTGCAGCTGTGGCCCTCAATAGTTCGATAAACTATCTAGGAAGTTCCGTAGGTGCCACATTAGGTGGAGTAGTAATTTCTCTTGGAATGGGGACTATGGCTCTAATCTACTTTGCGATAATTTCTATGATTATTTCATTAGGCCTACAATTTTATAGCATGAGAAGTAATACCTTTAAAATAGCTACTACTAAAAAGGCTGTTTAAAATAGATCCATTACATTTATAAAACATAAAAATGGGTATTAATTAGTCTGTATCTTTTTATAGAGAAACAAAAAGAAGACGGTTCTTTTGAAACCGTCTTCTTAAAATAATAATACCATCTATCATATAGCTAGTTATTTAATGTTTTTTATTAGATAATTTGATTAAACAATTTATATTTCTATCATTCCTCTCTTCTTTCATATTCATCTCAAATAATATTTTTATCCCACCATATTTATAAATTAGCACCGCTTTTTATATTAAATTCTTTATTTTATCTAGTTACCCCGAAAAAACAGTCTCTCAGATTCGTTTGTATCGACCTTTAAATACCACAACAATACCAAAACATACAAAATAACTTAAAGGCCTATTTTACATTGTAAAGGCGCTTAAAAAGAAACTGATTATTTTCAAATAGTTTTGTTAAGCAATTTCTATATACTATAAGCTAATCTCTCAATTTTTCATCTTTGATTTCTTCTAAGCCCTTTTTAAATCCCATTTCTTTCGTAATATGCTTCATTTTTAATTATACTAGGCTTAAATATAAACCGACATGTTCTTCATTATTTAACAAATGATTTTCAGGTATGACCACTACTTTATTCTGCGTATTAATTTTTACTCATCTGATTACAACAATTCGTTGTACAGGTTGTCCATTTCATATAGCTGTAGCAAATACTACTCAATTAAAAGAATTTCCATATGATTGAGTGTTTCTATAAGCACTTCATTAATAAATATTAAATGGTAAAAGTATTAATTTAAAACCTCTTTGGATGTTAGTCTTTAAACTTTAATTAAACCTTCATTTTCTTAGAAATTTATAAATCAGTTGAAATATTTATATCAAATTCATCTGGTATTTTAGCATCTATTTTTTCCCATCTATTGTTATCCTTGTTTTCTGTTTCGGATTTGCTGTTACCACCCAAGCATTAGGTAAATAACGATCTTCATGTGATAATGTAGAAGGTGAATTTATAACCTTGCCTCCTAAATATAGCGTAGCAGAAGAACCTCCATCCATAGCCATTGCATTTATAGCACCTTTTTCATATAGAATATCTTGACACTCTTTTAACGTAGCCCCTATACTATGCGTCTGTCTACCGTCAATGACTAGAAATATAATTGTACCATCTTCTTTTTGGGCCATAATACTTCGCGGAGCAGAACCCCAACCACCGTCTCCTTCTGTAATCATTTTTTCTCCATTTACAATTAACTGTGGCATAAATCCTGCTGCTGAAACGACTTGTTTATCCAAAAGTTGTTGTGTAGAATAATTTCCTGTTATCATTTGTCCAAACTTTGTTAAGCCTGTAATAATTGTAGGGGTATTTCTATCCATATTCGTATCAATAACTTTCCCATTTTCTATTACAATTCCAGTAGCAACATTTCCTCCACCCCTTCCTGTTTCATCTGCAAATCCACTTGCATTCACAGCAACAAGTGCATGATTACGCTTTGCCATTACGCTAATTTTTTCTCCTCTGTTAGCGCCCTGTGTTCCTTGATGGCTAACAAGTTTAACATTGAAGGGATTGCTAATAGTAACTAATTTTCCTTCAAAAAGAAAGCGACTATCTTTGTTACTTTTAATTGTTTCTACATCAATTTCTAATGGTTGATTTTTAAATTCTTCTAATCTTTTTCCTGCTATTTTTTTATAAATATGCTCATCACTATTTGACCATTTCGGATGATTAATTCTATCTTGCAATTTATCTAGTTCCTTTTGGGATAGGAATGTATATTTCGCATATTGTGGATGCTGAGAAGTTAGTATACTCCCAGCCATTGTTATGCGAAGCTCTCGGCCATAGCTAGTACCAAATAATATTCCTATGCCAATAAGCATGAAAATAGACAATAGAAGCAAAATTCGTTTGAAGATTTTTCTGAGATGTTTCATAGTTTTATCCTCCAGCATTCATTACATTCAATAAATCCATTAAAATATTATTTATCTAAAGACAAAATTGTTTGATTTCCTCATGCCTGAATTCCCAGCTATATTTTAGCAATTAGGGCAAAATACTTATTCCGAATTTCATTTTTTTCAGTGTATATTTATAAATTTAATAACGTTTTTGCAACCATGAAATAAATTACTAATCCTGTTCCGTCAACAAATGTTGTAATAAATGGACCTGAAACAACTGCAGGATCTAGTTTTAATTTTCTTAGAATTAAAGGTAAAACAGCAGCTACAAGAGAGGCCCAAATAACAATAAATAATAAAGTAATTGCTACAACTTGTGCAACTTCTGTTCCAACTCCTAACATATAAGCACGAGTGAGCCCAGCTATTCCAAGTGCAAGTCCGAGAAGCATCCCTATTGCAAATTCCTTTTTCATTACACGGAAAATGTCTTTAAATTTGACCTCTCCAATACCGATTGCACGAGTGATTGTTGCTACAACCTGTGTTCCTGTATTCCCACCAGTACCTACTAATAACGGAACAAAGAAAGCAAGAGCAACTACAGTTTCAATTTCGTCTTCAAAATACTTTAATACTGTACCTGTATATGCTTCAGCAACAAAAAGAAGTAATAACCATGGTAGACGTTTTAAGAAAATACTCCAAGTGCTAGCTTCAAAGTAAGATTGATTCAATGGTTCACTTCCGCCTAACTTTTGAATATCTTCTGTAGCTTCTGCTTCCATAACATTCATTACGTCATCAAATGTTATAATACCAATCATTTTATTATTTGCTGTTGTTACAGGTATTGCTGCTAAATTATAATTCAGAAGCTTTTTTACAACTTCTTGCTGGTCAACTTCAGCTTGTACTGAAATTACCTCTTGAATCATGATAGTAGATAATATCTCGTCATCTGCTGCTAATAATAACTCATGTATGGAAACGATCCCCTCAAGATAACCATGACTATCAAGAACATAACTATAAGATATTGATTCTACATTTTCAGAATGTTCCCTAATATACTTCAATGTCATTTTTACTGACCAAATTCCTCTAACTGCAACAAAATCACTTGTGACAAGACTTCCTGCCGTTTCAGGTTTGAAAGTCATCAATTTTTTTACGTTATGTTTTGTGATTTTATCTAAATACGCCATTAATTTAGCCTGTTTTTCCGGATGAACCGCTAGCAGTAAATCTACTAATTCATCAATCGGTTGTAAATTTAGTAACTTTTTAGCTTTGTTTTCAGATAAGCGAATTAAGATATTATATTTTTCTTCTGCACTCATATATTGAAGAATTTTAGAGCTTTTTAATACAGGTATCGTATTTAGTAATATGATTTGATCTTCAATTGAAAACTGTTTTACTTCTTGCGCAATATCATACGACGGATGATGTAAAACTTTCTCTGCATCCAAATTATTTTTGGTTACAAGTAATTCATTTAATAATTTCTTCATGTTAACTCCTCCTCATATTGCTAAGGGAGACTCTAGAGTTTCATGAGTGGTTTTGTTTTATTTTATCTGTCTTAAATTTTTTATTAGAGCAATAATAGTTACATTGCAATCAATTCATTATTTAGAATTACCTCCTTTTTGAATATAGACAAGATAAAACAAATAACATTAAACAGAAAAACCTTTACTCAAAAAGGAGTAAAGGTTTTTTACAATACAAATAAATGATTATTAAGACAGCTCTGCCAAAATCACAGAGGTGCCTTTCTATCAAATCGTATACCACTCCCTCGTTGAGTTTTAGCACTGTATAGCATAGGTTTTTATAACCAGCTACATTAAGAAGGGCCTTAATCCGACCGTTCCTGTTGACCCATTGGCGTCTCTCGACATTTTTGGGCAGCAGCGTTTCTCTATACAGGAGCCTCACCTAACAAAGTTTATTGAATTACTTCAAAATTTAAACCAGAATTTAATATTTGTCAACTGACTTTCAAATCCATTCATAAAAAATCTTTTATAGAAAATGAAATTATATTTTATTATAAATTTAAAATTCTCCTTAAAAAACATAGAATTTAAATAGATTTAATTCGAAGAAACGTTATAAAACATATGAAACTTATTGTTTTCAATCAAATTCCAACTTTATAACAGAGGATGAATGATTGGTTATTCTTTACTTCAAAAAAACATTTTTTAAAAAATCTTCTTTTATGATTAAAATCTTCTTTACTGTTTATCAAATTTATATGATTAAACTACTTAATCATACTTTACACTACAAGTCGAAAATATGTATTTATACGAAATGATTACATACATTTTCTCATATTATTTCTCAAAGGGCTATAAAGCTATAAATCATATAAAATTAGCAATACGGTTGCTTGACAAGCAAAAAAAATATATTTATGCTTGCTACACGAAACAAATACATAAAATTTATATTGCTGAACCTGTTAGGTGAGGCTCCTATACAAACACAGGCTATTGCCCAAAAATGTCGAAAGACGCCAATGGGTAGAACAGGAATTGTCGGATTAAGGCTCTTCTTAAGATAGCTAAGTAATGAATTTTCATTACTTTACGTTGTATAGTGCCAAAGCTCTACTAGGGGGAGAAAAGCCTTATTTAGTCATGCCATTTTAAATCCCTCTAGTTACATACTAGGGGGATTTTTGCGTAAAAAAACAGGGAGTAAGCGATAGAATCTTCCTAAACACAAGTCATATTTAGTAATTGACGAGAACAAGATTCTATTCATTAGCAAATGTAATATTATGTTTTGTTTTAAATCAGGAGGATATTAAAATGAAAAAAATATTAAAACTCGATTATCTATTGCTCCTTTCTCTATTCATAACATGTACTTTAGGTATTATCATGATGTATAGTGCAAGCTCCATTGTTGCTGTCCAACATTACGGTTATAACAGTAGACATTTTGTTGATTCTCAATTAACAAAGCTACTTTTAGGTACAATAGGATTAATAGTTTGTGCTTTACTCCCATATGAAATATGGAAAAAACGAATAGTCTCAATCTGTATTATGGTTGGGGGGATTTTTTTATTAATTATGGTTTTATGGAAAGGAAAAGTGGTAAATAACGCTCAATCATGGATCTTTGGAATACAGCCAGCTGAATTTCTTAAATTAGGAACAATACTTGTAACAGCCCGCTTTTTTGCATTACGACAAGAACAAGCTAAAAATAACTGGAGTGGTATCGGAAAACTTTTATTTTTTTTAGCTACAATTTTTTTTCTTATCTTTAAACAACCAAATTTAGGATCTGCACTTTTAATATTAGGTATAGGTTTTAGCATATTTCTATGCTCAGGAATAAATATTAATCTACTAATCAAAAGAACTATCATCAGTTCTATTTTGTGGTTACCTATTTTATATTTCTTGATTCAATATAGTTTGTCAGAAGTTCAAAAGACACGTATTACTACGATTTTCAATCCATTTCTTGATGCGCAAGGAAATGGATACCAGCTTGTAAATTCTTTTATTGCCATTGGCTCCGGAGGAATCACTGGTCGTGGATTTGGAAATAGCATACAAAAAACAGGTTATCTTCCGGAACCACATACAGATTTTATAATGGCAATAGTTTCTGAAGAACTAGGATTTATTGGTGTATTTATTATATTGGCTGGAGTTTTGACTATAGTACTTCGCTCCTTAAAAATTGCACAATTATGTGTAGATCCATTTGGCAGTTTTATAGCAATTGGTATAGGATGTATGATCGGTATGCAATCTGTTGTAAATTTAGGTGGTATTACAGGACTATTTCCTCTTACAGGTACCCCATTTCCATTTGTAAGTTTTGGTGGAAGTTCTTTAATGGTCAATTTAATAGCAATAGGAATATTAATTAACATTTCAATTTTTAATAAAATTGAGTTTGATAATCATAATATATAATTTTTATATATTAATTTAAAAAATTTTAAAATTCGACCTCATTAATTAATCTATATTTAAAGAATTTCTAATTATTTTTTTAACTGTATAAATATTAATATTTATGTTCGTTTTAATACGAAAAAAGGCAGGCATAAATATATGCTTGCCTTCCGTTCTCAAAATCAATTACACCTAAAACAACGTGAGGTTAACCAAATCTAGATACTGTCTTCTACGCCCTATTTTTTACTTTTCTAAAACAATTTCTGCTATTTCATTAGCATATTTTTTAGAGTCAAGTCCATCATAGTTACTTAGTACTACAACAGTCAAATATTCTTTTGGAAACCGCATGAAGTGTGAACGATAACCTGCCCAGCTACCTGAATGTTCCAAGTATCGACGGTTAAAACCTTCTGCAAGCCTTAGCCCAAAAGCATAATCTTCATTGTCAATAATCGTCTCCCCAGTTGCAGAAATTTTCGGACCTATTTCGCTCATTCTTTTAACAAGTTCTTTTCCACCAACGGTGCCTGTAGTTAAATTTTCTCCCCATCTTACAAGATCTTCAACATTTGTATGAACTGCCCCATCACCTGTATGTTCCCAAGGGCTTTCATAGATTTTATATTTTCCTTGCTCATTCTTCGAATACCCACTAATAATTGGTATAGTTGTTGGGTAGCAATCTACAATTGTTGTGTCTCTCATATGTAAAGGATCAAAAATACGCTCCTTTGTAAATTGACGTAGAGACTTGCCACTTACCTTCTCTACCACTTTTGATAATAAAAAATATCCTGTATTGCTATACTCAAATTTTGTGCCAACTGGGAACCTTGCAATTTGATGATTTTTAAGGTGCTCTAACGATTCTTCCACAGTTAATGTATCTGTAAATTTAATATTTGCTAATACAGCCAATTCCATATAATCAACTAGTCCACCAGTGTGATGAATTAGGTGTCTCAATGTTACTGGTTCAGCATATGTTCCAATAGAAGGGACAAACTTTACAATCGAATCATCTAAACTCAATCTTCCCTCTTGTTCTAAGAGTAATATAGAAAACGCTGTAAATTGTTTAGAAACTGAGGCGATATTAAAAACGCTCTTTGTGGTTATCGGTAGATTTTCCTCTATAGAAGCTAAGCCAACTGCACCTTTATACGTTACTCCACTATCAAAACTAGCAATATATGCAAAGCCAGGGGCGTTGGGTGAAAATTTGTTCAATAATTGTTTAATGGAAGTATGTGTCTTTTCATTATATGTATTATTCATCTCAATCACGTACCCTTCGCTTAAAGTGATTAAAAGTTATAGCATGAGTCGTATGGCCTATTATAAAAAGCAAACTTAATTAAGTTTGCCTCTTTAATGTTATTCCAAATCTCATTAGTTTTGATAATATATCTTTTGTTTACGCTGGAATGGATAAGTTTTAATTTCATCTGTATCTAAATTTTCATGAAATAGATGTATGGCTATAATTTGTCTACAATCATAGGTATGATAATAATATATACCAGACTCCATACACATTGCGCTTGTATAAATGGTATTATCTAATGTACCTTCTTCCGTTATCACTCCACCTTTTGGAAGCTCACAATTTGATAAGATATGAAAAATGGCCGATACCCCTTCCTCTTCATTATCTATCCCATGAATATTTTGTTTGCTATACGCCGCCCGAACAAACCTTGATGGTGGAGTGAAATCCCCAGGGATTCCCATCGAACCTGAACCTTGTCCAAAAGCACTCAATGATAAATCCCCCCATTGTGTAGGCTCATAGGGCTGTGATCTAAGACCAATATATTGTCTTAAATTTTGTAGATGCCAGTTAAACTCTGGACTATTGGTCATTACCCCTAACGGATTGTCATACACTTTTAGCCCCTCAGTTGTCGGCTCTAGTACAATACATTCTCCCCATTTATCCGCTATAATCCAATGTAGCGGCGGAGTAAGTCCTAAAATAGGTAATGGTACATCCAAAAAAGAAATACTATCAACAGACTTTCTTAACTCTTTAATAGAATTGAACTGCGTGAGACTCCAAGCCACAAAATCAAATGGAGCCAGATTCGTTTTATTGTCATCTATACTTTCATTATAAGCTGCGAAGCCTGGGAAATAGAGCGTTGCACAAGTCATACCTGCTTCATTTACTCCATCTGCCAGAATGACCCTTCCTTGATAGTTAATCCCCATCCCGATAACTGCTTGTTTCGTTTCGATGGTTTCACCAGTTATATTGTTCCATCGATAACTTCGAGGAACTATTATTACTTCTTGATTGAAATCTAATGTAAAATCCATCGTTCTTGCAAAAAGATGTTGACCGTTTTTTGTCTGTAATGTCAAACTAGTACACATAAAGAACACCCCTTTGTTTAGTTTATTTAAACAAAAACCCATTTAATTTCTATCCTTAAGTTGATAAGCACGAATCTTTTTTCTTACTCATATTTATTGATACTCCTTTCAAAATTTGAATTTTCTAATACAATAAGTCTATTACTATAAGGAAAATAAAAATGATCAAAGAGATTACTAATCTCCTTTATGATTCCCCCTAACAAGTTAAAGAGCTATTATAAACAAACTTCAATAAAAGATACCTTCTCCCTCCTTTTTTATTACTGGATTTTTAAGTGGTTGGATGTTATATAAAACAGAATTATTTATTGCATATGCTTCTTTCTAATTAATTCAACCTCCTAGTGAATAGAAATAAATGTGTGATGTGAATGTCTTAGATTTGTTAAATAGAATACAAGCAGTACTTCCTTCTATTATCGAGCGCCAAACAAATAATTAATAAAAAATTAGAGATTATCTGGAATATGTTTAGAATCACTTATTTTGCATTTTTCTTAGTCTCCTATTTAAACGGTATTTACTATGTAATTGTACATATTAACTAAATACTTAATAAACTCAATGTTACATGTGGTAAAATATATGAGAAAGGCACTTTCTATAAAGTAGGTTGTTAGAACAGAAGGCGTAACGCATCTTATATTCATGATGTAGCGTTACTGTTACCACCCATACATATGTAAACTATTTTTCAAATGAAGTCTATTGGTGTCTAGGATCCTGTTTTATAGGAAGGGTTTTTATGGGATGGGGAATATATATAGGAACATGGTTCAAGTCAAAGAAAAGGCACTCCTAGGAGTGCCTTTTCTTTGACTATTTAAATGTACGAACGCTTTCAAAACTATTAGATATAAATTGATGTACGCATTGTATTAAATGGTGCATTTATAGATGTCTTTTGGTACTCAAACGTTCCCTGTTGATGCCCAGAAGCATCCCATTTATAATACCAGCCAACGATCGGTCTTCCGCCAATTATAGTGGATCCAATACTTTTTACATTAGAGCCATTCATTTTAGCAAATGGATTTTGGCCATATCCCATTTCTTTCGTGGTAATATATAAGTATTTTCCTCCGTGATTACGTAATGTGCTAAAGCTGTTCTGGTCAATTGTTTCTACCCCGCCCAGTTCAGACTCTACTTGTACGACGTTTAGTGAAGTAAGAGGTGCTGCTGGTCCAGCAGAAGCCTCTGTTGCCATTCCTAATCCGACGAACGCTGTGATTGCTAACGTTGAAATCCCTAGTGCTGCTTTTTTAAACATAAAAAACATCCCCTTCCATCTATTGTTTTCACTTACATTGCCAATATATTCCTTATAACCTTATATATAAATAGATAACAATTGTAGAAATAATAGAAAGAACATTCCGATTTATAAACAGTGAAAATTTACTTTCAACAACTTGAATAAAGCATAAAACAATAATTCGAAGAGCTGCACGAGCAACCTCTGGTCATTTACCGCTGATTCTACCAAGCTGATCCACGAGACTTGTCAGAAAGCCAACCTCGGCATCGGAATCATCCCGAAATCTGCGTTTGAGCTGGCGAACCACAGTAGTCTGGAAATGGACAGTCCTTCCCTCCAGACCAGGATCGCGGCAATCTGAATCAAGGAACGTTACATGTCCTCATTGACCAGAAAGTGCTTGAAAAGTTTCAGTAAGGAATGAATCGACTGTCCACTCCTTTGAATTATAACCATAGGGTTCCGTGTAGCTTTGAAATAAAGATTGATAGAAAAGTGCTTGAAGCTTTATGTCCCCTTGGTTTAACAAATGATTTTTTGTAAATAATATGTTTGTTAAAAATTTAATTAAGGGGGACTTGTATGCCACAGGATCGAAAAGCAGAAGTTCAAAACGATACATACAAAAAAAGAGATTATGCCAGATAATTCACAATCTCTACCACTTCACATGCAAAAAGAGCTGCCTCACGAATTTTCTGTAAATCCTCTGTTTGCCCATGAAGGAGAATCCGTCGTTCCACGCTTTCATATATCTGATGAAGACATGTTACCCGAAACATCGTATCAAATCGTCCATGATGAAATTGCTCTTGATGGCAACACCCGCCTGAATCTTGCAACATTCGTTAGCACATGGATGGAGCCTGCCGCAGAGCAATCATATGCAAAATCATTCGACAAGAACATGATTGACAAAGACGAATACCCACAGACAGCTGAAATTGAGGAGCGGTGTGTCCGTATCTTAGCCAACCTCTGGCATTCGCCCAGCCCCCTTACGACTATGGGCGTTTCAACTGGACCGTCAGAAGCATGTATGCTCGGTGGGCTTGCCTTAAAGCGACGCTGGCAAAATGCACGTAAAAGCGAAGGGAAGCCGGTAGATCGTCCCAATATTGTGTTTAGTTCTGCTGTTCAGGTCGTTTGGGAAAAATTCGCGAATTATTGGGAGGTTGAACCACGCTATGTGAAGGTTAGCCCTGAACATCCTCAATTGGATCCTCAGGGGATCCTCGCAGCCGTGGATGAAAATATGATTGGTGTAGTACCGATTCTTGGTGAAACTTATACCGGTCTTTACGAACCGGTTGCCGCAATTTCGAAAGCGTTGGATGATTTACAGGCGAAGACTGATCTTGACATTCCCATGCATGTGGATGCAGCTTCGGGAGGATTTATAGCACCGTTTCTTCAACCAGATTTAGTCTGGGATTTTCAATTACCAAGGGTGAAGTCCATCAATGTATCCGGACATAAATATGGATTAGTCTATCCTGGATTAGATTGGATAATTTGGCGGGAAGCTGAAGATCTCCCTGAGGATCTAATCTTTCGCGTTTCCTATTTGGGCGGAAATATGCCGACTTTTGCCCTGAATTTCTCTCGTCCCGGTGCACAAGTTCTCCTGCAATATTACAATTACTTACGTTTAGGGAAAAGTGGGTACTATGATGTCCAAAAGACTTCTCAGAAAGTCGCTCTTTTTCTAAGCAAGGCCATTCAGAAGATCGAATCGTTTGAACTTTTGTCCGATGGGTCGGATATTCCTGTTTTCGCTTGGCGACTGAAAGATGGCTACACATCAAACTGGAATCTTTATGATTTATCTCGACAATTGCGTGTGTTCGGTTGGCAAGTACCCGCCTATCCATTGCCTCCAGATATGGAAGTGGTGACAATTATATTTCTGCAGTCATATGAAGCTCCTCAAGTCCTCTTTATCTTTAAATAAACTTCCATATAATAATGATTTCGTTAACCATTCGAAAAATCCCCTTTAGCAGAATAAAGATTAGTTAATTGTTCATTTCTGTTAACTTTCTGTATAACGAAGCTCTGGACACATTTGTAATTTTACAAATGTAATTTACGGTCATTCCTCCTTTTTTATATAGCTTTACTGCATAATTTATTCCCGCGTGATTTTTATGATATTTCTTTAACCGACCTTTAAACTTCCCTTCTTTCTTAGCCAGTTCAATCCCTTCACGTTGACTCATACGGATAAAATCTCGCTCTAATTGGTTAACACCACCCATAACCGTAATTAAGAATTGGCTGTATGGATTATCTTCAGCTAAATCTAGCCATGAATGGATTGGCAAGAGCTATTTTCTTCTGAAAGCAGGGTAAGCTTAGGGAAGCATCAACTGCAAAGGGCTAGTGCCTTAAATATAATCATTAATGTCATCAGTATCTGGAATACCTTACATCTAACAAAAGCAGTTGAATATCAAAAACAGGCTGGTAGTTTTAATGAAGAATTATTGCGCCATATGTCGCCTCTAGGTTGGGAACATATTAATTTACTAGGAGAATATCATTTTAATTCGGAGAAAGCGATCTCATTAGATGCTTTAAGACCACTAAAACTTTCTTAACGTTGTTAAAAACAGAGGAATCGTCAGGAAAATAAGCTTAACGTTGTAAATCTGCATTTTCCTGACGGGACCCCGTTTTGGGGATATTCAAAAATATTATACGGTAACCCTTATAAATCCATTTTTCTAATTTATGTATATTATTTAACTAATTCCCCCATTAATTTTCTGAGCTACTTTTAAATCTTTTGTTTTAAATCCGCTATTTATAGCCCATCTATAAAATAGAAATGAAACAATTGAAATAAGTACCATATCCCATCCATAAGTTATAATATTTAACCCACCAAATCTTTCACTTCCAGTGTACGATATACAAATCATAAATAATAAATACCCGACAATCCATAATCCAGCTAAAAAATTCTTTTTAAATCCAACCCATTTTGTTTTTAATTGATAATAAAAATATATAGGTAAGCCCATAAGTATAATAAACATTACTTCTCCTGTTAATGGCCATCTTGCCCAATATAATGTTAATGATGCAAAAATGAACCCTAAAGGTGCAATAATATTTAATCCTTTTATATAGAAAGGACGATGAAAATTAGGCGCTGTTTTTCTCAGAGTCATTACTGTTATAGGTCCAGTAACATATGAAATTAATGTAGCTACTGAAATAACTTCAGCTAAAACACCCCATCCTTTAAATAAAAATAAAAAAACAAAACAAATCATTAAATTAAACATCATGGCAAATCTAGGCACACCATATATAGGATGTAATTTCCCAAAAACTTTAGGAAAATATCCATTCTTCTCCATTCCGTATAGCATGCGTGATGTGGTTGCCATATAAGTAGTACCTGTACCAGAAGGAGATACAAAAGCATCTAAATATAATACAATAACTAACCAATTAATATTTAGTGCTATCGCTAAATCAGCAAATGGTGAATTGAAATTTAAATTCGACCATCCATTAATTATCATATCGGGATTTACAGCACCGATAAAAGCAATTTGTAATAATACATATATTACAGTTGCAATTAAAATGGATCCTACAACTGCCCGAGGAATAGATTTCCCTGGGTTCTTTGCTTCACCAGCCATATTAATTGGGCTTTGAAAACCATTGAATGCAAAAATAACACCAGATGTTGCCATAGCAGTTAATACATTTGACCAATTAGATACATGAAAGTCCTGATGACTAGTAAAGTTCTCTCCATGAAATCCAACAAATAGCAATGCACCAATTGTAAGACCAGGAATTATAATTTTAAATATGGTAATTAATGAATTCACTTTTGCAAATAGACTAACTGTCCAATAATTTAAAAAGAAATATATGATTATAAGTAAAGAATCAGCTGCAAGACCTTTTGAAGTCAGCATTCCATTATCCACTAAATCTTTGGCCCAACTTGCCCACTCCCAAGGCCACGAGCTCATATATTGTATTGAGGCTATAGCTTCAACCGGAATAACTGAGACGATGGCTATCCAATTAGCCCATGCAGCAATAAATCCTACGAAATCTCCATGTGAATATTGGGTATATTTTACCATTCCGCCAGCCTCTGGAATCATGGCTCCTAACTCGCTATATGGTAAGGCAATAAATAATATTACAATCATTCCTAAGACCCAAGAAAAGATAGCGGCCCCCCCGGATATTTTGGCGGCCTTCCATGCACCAAATAACCAGCCAGATCCTAAAATCGAACCAATCCCAGTCATTGTAAGCGCAAAGGTTCCTAGCTTACGTTTCATATTTTTCATTTTTCACACGCCCCTCGTTTACAAAATAAATAGAATCCTCTTATTCATTAACCTTTTACTCATATATACTCCCCCCTTTTATTTAAAGTAAGAATGTAAGTTTTATAGACTAATTCACTATAAAGTTTATCTCCAATCAACTCTTTATAATGTATGTATACCCCCTATAACTCTCTCTAAACCTAAAAACTTTTAACTACATTTGTTACGGAAAAACATCGTAATCTAGTATGCCTCTATATTGAGGCTTCAACGAATCGTGTTAGTGAAGCACTAATAACCACATTTGTAAGAGTCTACCTCTGCATTAAGAATATTTTAGTTCTAATAGACAAATTTCATCTTGTCAATGTTCTTAATTTGATAGGCATGGGATGTTCCCCCAGATGCATTCAAGATAGACAAGGAAATGAAGGAAACTGTTATAGAAATTTCTATATTTCTTTGGTAATTTATCGCTCCTTTCTTACAAAAAACTCAACTCTATTACGTCAAAAAGGTTCTGTATGAAAATATGTAGAATTAGCACATATAAGGTATTTTATAAATAAAGAGGTGATTGTGTTGAAGTATTTAACAAAATCAAAAAACTCATCAACAGGTCTGAGGGGATATTTGGAATCCTATCCGTTAACTTCATTTTTTGTAATGGCATATTTATTCTCATGGATTGTATTAATTCCATTTATCTTATCTCAATGGGGTATTTTCCCTAAAACAAAGGCATTTGATATTTTCTTTTTTGCCAATGCATTTGCAGGCCCTATGTTAGCAGCGTGTATCATGTTGCGAACCCTTGAAGGCAAAGAGTCATGGAAAAAAGTTAGAAAAAGTATTCTAACTACTAAGGTCGGTTTGAATTGGTACTTGTTTACTCTCATCGTTATCCCAGCTGCAATGTTTCTGGGGATGGTTATAGTAAATGGAGAGATACCTACTTTCCGTGACCTTAATTTTGAATTTTTTATAACCTATCTCTTCTCTTTTGTAGCAATTTTCTTTCTCGGTGGGCCTCTACCCGAAGAAATCGGATGGCGTGGTTTCGCTCTGCCTCGATTACAATCGAAATTTGGACCGTTAAAAGCTACATTACTACTTAGTGTTTTGTGGACTTTTTGGCATCTTCCACATTTCTTAACGGCTGCACAAAGGGGTGGCCCGGGTTCTGACCTTTCTCTTCTATATATTCATTTACCAATTTTTATTTTACTATGTTTGCCGATCTCAATTATTCTTACTTGGGTCTATAACTGCAATCACGGTAACTTATTTATTGTCATGCTAATTCATGCGAGTGTAAATACGTTTAGTTTAGCACAAACTCATTCCACCAACCCTGTTTTAAAGAATACGGATATGTTTGTAGTGATAGGATTGGGATTTGTCGCTTTACTTATTCTTATTTTCACACGAGGCAATCTAGGGTATAAACAAACTTTTACTGAAGTAGAGTTCAGTAACAATGAAAATATAAGTAAATAAAAACAAAAATCATAGAATAATAGGTTGATGACAATAGTGTACAGACACACTGCTATCAAGTTAAAAATCATATTCTTCTCCAAAACAAAAAACGTCATTCTTTATTCAAGGTGAAATATTATTGTTTGCAAAGAGATTCTCCCGATATTTGGTATCATATACCTTAGATAAATTAGATAGAAAAATAGGGTCTTTTTAACAGGAAAAGAATTTATAGTGGAAAGAATATATTTATATTGATTATAATAATTTATTTTGAATTGTACCTTTAAGGAGGCGTTGTCGATGAGAAAATATTTCTATTTGATTGGGCAAAAAAACAAGAGGATAACGTATCACTAGCCCATAAACTACGTGCTTCCTCTTCAATATTGGAAGGAGAGTATCAGATTGAATAAGATTTATTTAAAGGCTATTGACAAAAGTAATTGGGAAGAAGCCATTAAACTTTCTGTTACAGAAGAACAACAAACATTTATTGCATCCAACCTTTATTCTATCGCAGAAGTTCAATTTCTAGATAATTTCTATGCAAACGGTATTTATCTTGATGAAAAAATGATAGGATTTACTATGTTTGGGATAGATCCTGATGATAATAATTATTGGATTTATAGACTTATGATTGATGAAAAATTTCAAGGACAAGGTATAGGTAAACAAGCTATACATCTGGTAATTGATGAGATAAGAAGAAATAATAACGCAAACATTTCCATAATAATGATTGGATATGCTCCTGAAAACCTTACAGCTAAATTTGTATATAAAAAAGCAGGATTTATGGAAACTGAATTATCATCTTGGGGTGAACAGTTGGCTAAGTATTCCTTATAAGCACTTGAATTCTGCACATTAACTTTTAGACTTATTAAAGAAAAGAGTCTAATAGTATAGTAATGCAGATAGGAAATGATTAAACTTTTTTATAAAAGAATAAACCAACTGAAAATATTAAGAGCGTGTTTTGATTTACCTTTTTCAAAGCACGCTCTTTTCTATGATTGTTTATCAAGATTATTTAGTATTAATTTGATTAAAATTTATTTAAGGGCAACACAATGTCTAGAATAGAGAAAAAATACCCTCCGAGTCATAAAGCAAACATAAGAAGTATCTTGTTTCACCATGTGGATCTTCTACTTTTTATCTTTCTGAACATGATAGTTAATTAAAGATATTTACTATAGACAAATTACTTTTATTCACATGAAATTACATCTAAATTGAACATGCCATCCAGCCACAATTTGCTGTTTTCTAAACTCAAAGTTTACCTCTCTAATAAATGGAAATAATAGATCTATAAACCATTGGATGGAGGATATATATTGACAAATAACAATAATTACGATGGAATATTACCCCATAATGCCGAATCTTATTGGACGAGCAGTATCGATTTACCAAAATACCCTTCCTTGGAAAATGACATGCAAGTCGATGTTATTATTGTAGGTGGAGGAATTACTGGCATTACTTCTGCCTATCTTTTAGTAAATGAAGGTTTAAAAGTCGCAGTTATAGAAGCGGACAAATTATTAAATGGAACGACTGGACATACGACAGCTAAAATTACTGCTCAACATGATATGATTTATGACGAGCTTATCAGATATACTGGAAAAACTACCGCAAGATTGTATTACGAAGCAAACATAGATGCTTTAAATTTCATTCAAGCCACAATTAATAAACATCACATTGATTGCGATTTCACTCAACAAGATGCTTATCTGTATTCCACAACAGAAGAATATGCATTTAAGTTAGAAAAAGAAGCAGAAGCTTATAAAGAGCTTCGTATTGAAGGCGAACTTGTAAACAAACTTCCTATTAACTTAAAAATACACAATGCACTTGTTATGAGAAATCAAGCACAATTCCATCCCCTTAAATATTTAGCCCATCTTTCAAATATAATTACAGAAAAAGGTGGATACATCTTTGAAAATACCACAGCAGTAAATATAAAAACAGGCGAGCAACCTGTGGTTCTTACCCGTGGAGGAGCTCAAATTACAGGAAAGTATATTCTCTCTTGTTCCCATTTCCCTTTTTATGAAGGCGCAGGACTTTACTCTACAAGAATGCATGCAGATCGCTCCTATATAATTGCTGCTAGAACAAAAACAGATTATCCAGGAGGTATGTATATTAGTGTAGATGAACCGACACGCTCTCTCCGTTCTACAACAATCAATGGAGAAAAATTTATTCTTATCTCTGGAGAAAGTCATAAAACGGGACAAGGCGGAGAAACACTAAAACATTATGAAGCCTTGGAAATATTCGGGCAACAAGTTTTTGGGCTTGAAAATATTGCATATCGTTGGTCAGCTCAAGATTTAATTACACTAGACAAAATTCCTTATATCGGAGAAATCACCTCCGATCAGAGAAATATATTAATTGCTACTGGATACAGAAAATGGGGTATGACTAATGGGACTGCAGCTGCTCTTTTATTCCGAGACATCATATTAAAGGAAAAAAGCAAATATCGGGAATTATATACTCCCTCTCGTTTCCACATGAATCCTAGTTTAAAGAATTTCTTAGTCGAAAATGCCAATGTTGTTGGTCACTTAATTAAAGGAAAGTTAGAGATTCCTCAAAAATGTATTCATGATTTATCTAACGATGAAGGAGCCGTCATTGATATTGATGGCCATAGAAAAGGAGCTTACAAAGATGCAGAAGGTAAACTTCATATTGTAGATACAACTTGTACTCATATCGGATGCGAAGTTGAATGGAACAATGGTGAACGTTCTTGGGATTGTCCATGCCATGGTTCACGATTCTCGTATACAGGAGAAGTACTTGAAGGGCCTGCTGAAAAACCATTGCAAAAATACGATTATAAAATGATAGATAATCTTACTTCTGAAGACTCTGGTTACTAACTAAATTTATAAATGAGTGATATTGAATTTACAATATAAAACCAAGATACCCCGTTTGAGGGTAACTTGGTTATATTAGCTTGATGATGTCGTAACCATCCCCCTAAAATTGACAACTTATAAGGGAATATCTTTTCACCTTCTATCCTAACTAACAAGTCGTGAAATTCGTTTCTTTTTCCATGAAAATTTATAATATCCATATTGCAAAAGTAAACTTACAATAAATGCAGCTGGATATCCAATCCATATTCCTTTTATACCAAGATTTGTATGATAAGAAAGGTAATAAGCAACTGGGACTTCTACAAGCCATATCGATACAACACCGATAATAGTGGGCCATAATACAGTTCCACTTGCTCGCATTGTCGCACCAATAATTTGAGCATGGCCGAAAATTAAATAACTCCAAAGTGTAATCATCACCAAACTATGTGCAATTTCGATTGTATTCGAGCTCGTTAAGAATAACGATAAGATTTCTCTTGAAAACAAGTAAATAAAAGCAATTAATATACCACCAATTATATAGTTCATAACGATTCCAGCACGAATAACTTCCTGTAATCGATTAAATTGCTTTGCACCAATGGATTGCGCAGCGAAAATGGATACTGTTATTCCGAGACTGACTGCAGGCATCTGAACATAACTTGCAACCTGGTTTACAACCCCATATGCAGCAGTCGCATCAGAACCGAAACGATTCACAAATGCGATTACCGCAATCTCAGATAATGAAACAAGAATCATATTAATACTCGCTGGAATTCCAAGGCGTAATAATAGTTTTAACAATTCCCAATCCATACGAAGATATTTCCGTACGGTCTCATCTAATTGCAGTGGATGATTCTTCTTCTTTAAGTAAATAAGCATAACAATAAATGTTACAATGGTTGAGATAACAGAAGCATAAGCAGCTCCATATACACCAAGTTTGGGTGCTCCTAGCCAACCAAAAATTAGAATAGGTAATAGAATTATATTTAAGAATGTACTAACAATTAAGAAATAAAACGGTGTCTTAGAATCTCCTGTACCCCTAATAAACGTTGTATAAGAGAAATATAGAAATAAAACTGGCATAGAAATAAATAAAATACGTGCATAATGCACACTCATATCAATTATATTTTCTGGCGTACCCATAAGACGCATAATGTTCAGAGCAAATACATTTCCCACTATTGCCAAAATAATTCCTATTATAAAGGTAAATGTTAACGTCGTACCAACAATGGCTTTTAAACGCTCTTCATTACGGGCACCAAATGCCTGACCAATTAAAATCGAACTACCTGATCCAATCCCAATTACAAACGAAACAAGTAAAAAGAATAATGGGAAAAATGCTGAAATGGCAGCTAATTCCTTCACACCAAGCCATCGCCCTACTACCACCATACCAAATAATTGTCCAACTGATTGTAATATGTTACTTAAAAGCAAGGGAACTAGAAACATAGACATTGATTTCCATGTTGCTTTCTCATCCTTTTGTTGATTTTTTAATCTTTTACTTTCTTGAATACTATCTATCGATGATTTCATATTTGATTTCTCCTTTAATTTGGAGGATTTATATCATTTTGAGAATAATACGTTAATGATGAAAAAAATTTCAAGTTAACATTATAATCTTATCTACAGATTCCCCCCTACGTAATAATGATTTTTGAGAATTTGTTGTCATTCTTTTTTCTACACTTCTCCCTTTGGATTTACTCTTCAACATGTGCAACAGTTGGGTTAATTTTCCTTGCCCCGTTTATTTTAATAAAATTATTTATATTATTAAATGTAATAAACAATTAATAAATATAATTGGTATAAAAAATGATTTTTGTAATTAACAAAAGTCATTTTTTACTTTTAAATATTGTAATTACTTAATAGTAGTTTATTTAAGAGTTAAAAAATAAATATTCTTCCCTTGTTTTGGTGTTCATTATAGCGGTTAACATAGATTACTGCTCTTTTATGTTTTCTTCTATGTTGTATACTTTTTAATAATTTGTCCAAAATATAACTAACCTGTTTTAGAACAAATTGGTTACCGAGTAGTTAGCTTTTGCTAGCTGCTCTTTTTACTGTAATTACTAAAAATACACCTAATCATCTTTTTCAAAAATATTACTTTTAATACTCACTTACGAAGCAGGTGAATACTATGCCATCTGTTATACCTAAACTTCTTGTTCAAAATACATAATTTAATAAATATAGGGGATTTTTATAATGTTTCTCCAAAAGAAAATACAAAAGGGTATTATGGTCCGAGTGCCTCCAATGTTGGTTCATTGTGAATGCTTTTAATGGAGTTTGTGCAACAAACATGTTTGATAGTGATGTTATAGACCAAGACACAGTCGTAATAAATTAAGATAATTCAACGTCTGAATAAAAACTAATATTTCATCTATAATAAACATTACAACCTGCTTCTTACCCAGGTTGTATTAAATAGAGCAGTTGCTACAACTAACTGCTCTATTTTAATTTTAGTTACATAAATTTGAAACTTTTGTGCATACTATGTGTACTCCTTAAATTCATAGATGTAATGTTCTTATGGCAGTTAGCTTTTGCTAACTGCTTTTTATCATTAAGTATGTTCCAAAATGATGAATTTCTAACTATTAGGTTAGCTCATGCTATCTAGAAAAGGAGTTTGACCTTTTACTTAAATCTCCTGAAGAGACTCTGCCCAGATATTTTCCAATAAAAAAGGAGAGATATATAATCTCTCCTTTTCATCCATTTACTATAAAATTAGCGAGTGAATCCACCGCCAAGTTGTTGTTCAGCCATTGCTACTAGACGTTTTGTGATTTCACCACCAACAGATCCATTTGAACGAGCTGTTGCGTCTGCACCAAGTTGCACACCAAACTCTTGTGCGATTTCATATTTCATTTGATCGATTGCACTTTCAGCACCACGAACTAATAATTCGTTACGGCTTCCACTATTATTGTTTGCCATTGTGTATCACCTCCTAGTTTTTAATATGCATAAAAACATCTGAAAATATTTATCTTTTTTTTAGAATTTTTCATTTTATTTTTTTACATAAATTTTACTTATACTTCACAAATTAGTAGTGTGTAGGAGAATGAAATACAAAATACATGCCATAGGATATCATGTAATAAATGAGCCACTGTCACAAAACGAAACGGTTACGCTTTTATATAGCGTAACCGTTTCGTTTTGTTGTTTGCCATCATTACGTATACTCGTTAATTTTCATGTCTATACTGTTTAGAGAAGGTATTCCATGCCATTCGGATTGACCTCCAGCACATGATAAGTTTATAACCGTTCCTATAATTAGGAACGGTCTTATTTCATTTAACTGTCCTTTTGAATTACAGTAACTGTTTTTTGATAAGCATTTATACATATCGGATATGAATTTATTTTACAAATAATGAATATTCACCATTTTTATCATCGAATTTATAAACATTCAAATAATATTTGCCTGGTTTCGCTACGAATTTCCCCTTTATAGTATTTCCTTCATCTTCACCACAAGCTACATAATTTTGTATGTCTGATTCATGATAAAGTACCCATGTCATCCCAATATTTTGTTCATTTACCACAGAAATATCTACTTCTTTTGGATCTGTAACATTAAACGTATAAACATCTGTTTGATCAGGAGTAACCAGATTTCCTTTTACAAGCGTATTAAATGGGAGTACCTTCTCCTCTTCAAGAGATCCACCTGTTTGCGGATCTTGTTTTACAGTAACTTTTGTTTTTTCTTTACTTTCTTTTCCTCTACTATCTTTCACTGTTAGTTCCACAGTATATGTTCCTTTTTCTCCATATACATGGGTAGGATTGGCTTCTGTACTTGTTGTACCATCTCCAAAGTTCCATAGATAAGAAATAATTTTTCCGTTTTCACTTTCTGTACCATCGCTATGGAATTGAATTTCTTCATTTACTATCCCGCTGTATGGTCCATTCATATTTACTATAGTATTTGTTTTTTCCTTTTCCTCTGTTGCAACACCATGAAAAACAATATCATATTCAAACTGGTTAGCTGCATTCACACGATAGTTTACGAAATAGGCTGTAACTGTTTTATAACCACTCCAACCTTTTTGGGATAACTGCTCCAAAGTTCGATTTACTTGTTTACTCATCGTTTTCCAATCTTCAGACTCACCTTTTGATGTACCACCTGTGTACTTGCCTTCCACAGTAAATGTATTAAAGAATTGCGACTCATATTTTGTAATTTTTGCATCTTTTATATTTGCTACATCCACAATTTCGTTTTTCACTTCAGCTAACGACTTTGGTGCGTGTTGAATTAAATAATCATTTGTTACTTGCGGTACATTATATTTATCTTGATTATCAATCAACTGCTGCATATACGCTTGATATTCTGCATTCAATTGTGTATTGTTGCTCAATGATTCACGATATGAGTCATAATTTTTCACATCGTTTGCACGGATTAAATCTTGAAGCTTCTCAAATGTTTCAAATTGATGATTATACAAATATGACTGTAGTGCAAAGGAATACTTATAAAAGTCCCATGATCCATATTTTGAGAACAAAGTTTGCTTTGCTGTATAACGGCTTGCTGGATCAGATGATAAGCCACTTATCATACTTTTACGCGGAACAACATTATCTGTACGTGTAGATCCTGCAAAAAATTCTGCATTCCCTTCTTGGAACCAAGTTAATCGTTCATTTTGATACATTTCTCCGCTTCCAAATAAACCAGGAACCTCATATCTTCCTTGTAAATAATGAGTAAATTCATGACGGAATAACTCTTCTAAACTATAAATACTCTGCTTTGGCGTACGCTCATATGTAAAGAAGGTCCCCTTCTCTTCAATATAAATTCCACCGTTGTTTGTTTCATATCCATATAATTGTCTATTTAATTGATATTCATCTGGATTATTATAAATTACTATTGTTAGTACATCATCAGCGTTACCCGGTTCTAGTGCTTTATCATTACCAATTACACGGTGATATTGTGCTTTTACTTCTTTGGCTGCCCAATATAATCTCTTAATTTTTTCTTCTGTTACTTTATCTCCTGTTTTGAAGACAATTGATCCGTCATCAAATGTATATGTTTTAGGTAAGTATTGTCGTTTCCCTTCTTCACGTACTTTCTGTAGATCTACTGCATTTCCACTATAATCTTTTCCACCATAGTTTGTTTTAATTTGTTCTACTGCTACAAAATAAGGTCCACTTAGACGAGGATACAAGCTCATCGCTTGTGTAATAACTTCCAATCCTTTGTATGGATTACTATGAAATTTCCCTAAACGACCTGCATAATAAATGCCATTATTAATTAGCCAACTATTTTCATTTGTTATATTCCCCACGAGAGCAATTCTATTAACCTCATTTATAAAGTTATCAATCTTTCCATACCACATTGTTTCATTAGGTTGCTTATTCGTATCCTGCAAATAAGACTGTATATCATAATCAATTCCTTTTACAATTTCATATACGGCTTGTCCTTTCGCATAATTGCTTACATACGTTGAAAGATTATCATTATATTGTTTTAAAACATTTACCGCATACTGTACTGTTTCAGTATCACTAGAGGCATTACCAATTAATTTTCCATACGCAGCTACTACTCTATCTTGCTCAGCTGTACCTAATGTAAAGTTTGGATTTTTCGCAATCGCTTTCAATGCTGGTAAACATTTGTCATGGAAGCTTCTCTCTTTTAAGTAACTTAATTCATTATTATAATATCCCACATAAAAAGCAGAACGTAATACTTCAACAAATGTTTCAATGCCCTTTGAGTTTTCTTTCGTAAACGTCTTTCCTCGTTGTCCTAATTCATTAATGATAACGTTCATGCGTTCTTTATTCTGATAAAATGCTTTCGTATCTTGATTGAATTGAAATAAATCCGTAATTTGATTCCAAGAAATTTTTGATAATGTATCAATGAGTTCGCTATTAGGCATTTTATTCAGTTCTGCCAGAGTGTAGCTTTGCTTTAATTGACTTTCATCACGTTTCATAACTAGAGTAGGACGTTGTGAAAAATCGCCTACTTTTAAACGCTCTTCAAAAGTCAATGTTTCGTCCGCTGTTGTAGCATGTACAATTTCATCTTTTGAAGTTTCTGTCCCCATTGGTTTCATCTGTAAGATATTATAGGATGCTGTTTCTTCTGCTGATACCTGTGTTTGAATACTTCCAAATGATAATGCCATCGTGCTAATCCCGATCATCATTTGAGTAAATTTTAAATTCTTGTTCATTACATTTCCTCCATTTATATATTCCACCCAAAAATATAACATTTTATCTTAATAAATAATTATAATATGTATTATTTCATATTTTATCACTTGAATTTCTTTCTTTTTTTCATCCTTACCCATGAACTGGGTATATCTTTTGTTTGAAATTTACGGGTTCGTCGTAAGAAATCAAACTCTCTGGCAAGATTTCGTCAGATATTTAACGATAAAAAGCTTTGTATTTCTTATGCAAATAGTTGTAATTCATTGGATACAGAAATAGACGTACAAAACCGCCATCCTTTCTTATAATTTTACACTTTGACAAGTATTTTTTATAAAAAATACTTGTCAAAGTGTAAAACAAAAAGGGCTATCTCAGCCCTTTTTGTTTTATAAATTCTCTATATCATATTCGGTATATCCCTCATAATAGTAACTAATATTAATTCCTTTCATGAATATTTCACGACTATTTATTTCATCTACTAGTGCATTTTGGAGTAAATGCTTAATTTCAATATCTATAATTGGGCTGCGTTCCATTGCCAATAAATAATCTTCTTTATCAATTTTATTCCAGTCGGCCACCTGATGAAGTTCATTTTTAAAGATTAAATCTAGCCATATTCTAGTCGCTCTACCGTTTCCTTCTCTAAAGGGGTGGGCAATATTCATTTCAACATACTTTTCAACAATTTCATCAAAGGTTGTTTGTGGCATAGTGCTAATATGCTCTAATGAATGGTTTAAGTACATAACAGGGGCAAAGCGAAAATTCCCCTTCGCTATGTTGACCTTTCGAACCTTTCCAGCAAAGAAATAAATATCCTCCAATAGGTATTTATGCATGTCAGAAAGACCCTTGAATGTACCAACTTCTATGTGGTTTATCTCTCCTGAATCATATAAATTTTTGATTTTCATTTTTGATAGTCGTTCTTCCACTCGATTCAATTCCAACTGATTTTTGATATCTAATTTATTTTCTAACACAACCATTCTCCTCTTTTTTTGCAATTAATTCTTTTTCTTCTTTTGTAGCTAGATTCTTAATTAAGCTTCTAGCCATAGTTTTTTAATTGTGGTATTTTGCTTGTTCTGGATTGCGTTTTTTATAGTTTTTGTGGTTTCGTTTTGTGCCTTGCTGAATGCCATTCTATCCACTCGCTTTCAAGCCTATAAGCACATTATATATATTAATTAGTAATTTGTTTCAAACAAAAAACAAACTAGAGCCGAAGCCCTAGTCTATAGCCATATCAAATATATATTTAGTACCTTTCATAATTTTAAAAACAACTATTTTACTAATCGTACGAAAGGCTTCCTAGCTATTTTTACGGCACCTCTAGGTGATCCTATTTTGCTCTTTTAGCAATAGAGACAAAAAATCTGGTTCTGATGTAAAAACTTCAAATTAACCACAATTATTCTATAAAACTCAGACATACCAATGAACAAGCATTCAAACGATTCCAGGCAGTTTAAATTTGATTATAGAACTATTTCTCACTAGCAAAATAAAGCAAGGCTATGGTCGGAAAAGCGATTCCTATCCATAATGTTAGATTCCATCCTCCTAAGGCATATGCCCATCCTCCAATAAAGGATCCAACAGCACCTCCTAAAAAGAACATAGCCATAAATAGCCCGTTTAATCGACTACGAATTTCTGGACTCAACGAGAAAATTAAACGTTGGCTAAGCACAAGGTTTGCAGATACTCCCATGTCTAACAGAATTGCAGCAAATACTAAAACACCTATTCCAAAGGGCGAGCTACTTTGAATAAAAAGTGGTAGTAATAAAGAAATAATAACAACAGTGAGAGCTATCCCAGTGGCGGGTCGAGTCCAGCCACGATCAGCTAGACGACCACCTATTGGAGCGGCTATTGCACCTGTAATTCCAACAAGTGCATATAATGCTATGGCAGTCTGAGAAAAATGAAAAGCAGGACTAGATAATAATAATGGAACAGTGGTCCAGAATAAGCTGAAAGCCCCAAATACACAAGCATGATAAATGGCACGACGACGTAAAATTGGAGTAGTTCGTAGCAGTTGCCACATTGAATTAAGTAAGGCTATATAATTTGTTTTTTCCTTTGGTTTCCTAGTAGGGAGTACTTTAGATAATACAAATACCAAAACAATAATTACAGTAGCAGATAAAGCAAATATTGCATTCCATCCCCACATATCGGCTACTAGACTAGATATCGGTCGCGCAAGCATAATACCTAATAACAGACCACTCATGACATTGCCAACTACGCAACCACGTGCATTCTCCGATGAAAGATATGATACAAGAGGTACGAGCACTTGCGCTGCGACTGACCCCAGTCCGATAAAGAATGAAGTAATTAACAACAAAATTGCGCTTTTTACAAAAACCATGGCAATGAGTGCAAATGCACTTAAAAATAACAACATAAGTATCAATTTTTTATTCTCAACAATATCCCCCAAAGGTACAAGAAATAGTAAGCCAACAACATATCCAATTTGAGTTAGCGTTACAATTAATCCAGCGCTACTATTAGAAAGTCCAATTTCATTACTAATTACCCCAATTAAAGGCTGTGCATAATAAAGATTAGCCACAATAATACCACATGCAGTTGCTAAAAGAATGATTAAACCTGATGAAATATCCTTATCAATTGCTTTATTTTTAAAATTAGACATAACTATTTCCTCCCATACTTTTATTTCAAAATTACTAAATCGCCTTGGTAACTACTACTGCGATGCCATTTTTTATTGTAATAAATTAAGTCTAAACTACTTTCCATTCTGCTATTAAAAGGTCCCATTTCATCTCTTTTTTATTCCCCTTTTCTAAATGTTTTTTAGCAATTTAATTTGTGATTTTTGGAATCTAAATATATCCATACCATTACAAGATGTTAGTTAGTTAGTTAGTTAGTTAGTTAATTAATAAACTGAACGTTCAGTTCATTAATTAACTAAAATATATACTAAACGTTCAGTTTTGTAAATAGGCTATTTTGTTTTTTTGTTCATATTAAGTATACTAAACGTATAGTTTATGTTTTGAAAGGAATGATTAATGTGCAAGGTAAACGAGGTCGACCACGTAATATTGAAACCCAAAAGGCCATACTTTCTGCGTCCTATGAGTTATTATTGGAAAGTGGCTTTAAAGCAGTCACAGTCGATAAAATTGCAGACCGTGCTAAAGTCAGCAAAGCTACGATTTATAAATGGTGGCCAAATAAGGCTGCTGTGGTAATGGATGGTTTTCTTTCTGCTGCTGCTGCCAGATTGCCTGTACCCGACACAGGTTCAGCATTGAATGATATTTTAACTCACGCTACAAGCTTAGCCAGTTTTTTGATCAGTCGAGAAGGAACTATTATCAATGAGTTAGTTGGTGAAGGGCAATTTGATTCGAAACTAGCAGAGGAATATCGTGCTCGATATTTCCAACCACGTCGACTGCAAGCAAAGCAACTTCTGGAGAAGGGAATTAACAGAGGAGAATTAAAAGAAAACCTCGATGTTGAATTAAGCATCGATCTCATTTACGGACCAATTTTTTATCGCTTGCTAGTAACCGGTGAAAAGTTGGATGAATCCTATGTACATGACTTGGTTATAAACGCATTCGAAGGGATACGTTTGAAGTAATTAACATATAAACAAAGATTTAGATTTCCAACGTTTCCTATACTGATGTAACTCGCATTAACTTGATAAATAAAGTATCTAATGTTTTAAAACTGATGTTTATGGGATTGTCCCCCGTATACATCAGTTTTAAAACAGACTTAATCTACAAGCTAATCACGCTTCCTTTTTGATTTTTGGAAGGTTGTAATATTTATGAGTTATTGATTTTTCATTTAAAAACAGATTAAAACCACATAAGAACCCTGAATTTGTATTTTATACAGTTTACCTATTCTATTTAGTTTGCATCAAATAAATCAATGGTTTTAATTTGTCTACAATCGTAGGTATGATAATAATATGCGCCAGACTTCATGCACATAGTGCTTGTATAGATGGTATTGTCTAATATACCTTCTTCCGTGATTACTCCACCCTTAGGAACTTCGCCATTTGATAAGCTATGAAAAACAGCTGATATTCCCTCTTCTTTTAAATCGTGACATATTTAAGATATTGATGTCATTGGATTAAAGTAATAATTACTTAAAAAATTAATAAATAAAAACCCTCCACAACAAGGAGGGCTTAGTATTCTATATAAGTAAATCTTTAAATGGTAAACTTAATATTTTATTGTATTGGTCCTAATAATCTCATAATTTCTTCAGCTTTTTGGTTTTCGATGCTATAGTAAATTTCTAACCCCTGACGATTTCCTCTTAGAACCTTCCCTCTCATTTTAGATAAGTGTTGGGAAACTGTTGATTGTGGAATGTTTAAAATTTCGGTCATTTGGGTTACATTTAGTGTTTTATGTTTAGAAAGCTCATTGATCAGTTTTAAACGCATTGGGTGTGCCATAAGTTTTAAAAGCTCTACATCCTCTTCTAAAATCGTGTTCTCTACATGCTGATTCGCAAATCTTGTCATAGTATACGCTCTCCCTTATTTGTTTTCTTCTAATGTAGTGTAACTTCCATATTACATAATATTAGTATGTTCGAATGTTTATTGTTGAAAAATGATACTTAAAGTATACAACTGTAGTTTGTGCTAGTAGTGGAGTTAATGTGTGGTTTGTATGAAGTTTTCATTTACTATTAATCTAGTCTGTTTAAGCTAGTATAAAAGTTATGCATATAATTAAAAAGACAAACTCTCCAAGATGAGGAGTTTGTCCAAAACCATGATCTCTTTAGTTCAACAATATAGAGTTCAGTTCCGATAAGAATTTTTATTTTTTTCATATCCCATGTTTTTTGCATCAGTACTAACAACAGTGGATTAGAATAATGACTGAATACTTGCTAAGACAGTAAGGATACCTATAATAATGACAAATACATTGCTCGCTTTCCCTTTGTATTTAGCAAGTACTGGTACTTTATGGATCGCATACATTGGTAATATACATAAGATAGCAGCAACTAGCGGACCGCTAAGGGCGTCAATGATTCCAAGAATACTTGGATTTGTATAAGCAACATACCAGCATGTTAATACGACAAAAGTAAGAATTATTGTCTTAACTGTTTTTTCTCCTATATCTTTCCCACGTTTTTTACCGGACTTGATAATCATGTCACGCATTACCTCATACGCTCCTATATAATGGCCAAGGAAAGACTTTGTAATAGCCACAAACGCGATGATAGGAGCTGCAATAGTGATTACTGGCGAATTAAGCTCATTAGCAAGATATGATAGGATTGACAAGTTCTGTTCTTTTGCCACCATAAGATCATTTGGAGTCAAACTTAAAGTACTGCTCCAAACAAAGAACATAACAACAGCGAATGTCATGATATAACAAACTTCTTGTATTTGAGCACACTTGGCATCAGTAGCTTCTATTCCATAACTAGCTCTCTGCTTCACAACAAATGATGAAATCATAGGTGAATGATTAAACGAGAATACGATGATTGGAAGTATCATCCATATCGTTCCTAAATATCCTGTTCCTGTTGAGGCAGTAGAAACACTTGAAAAACTAAGCATTGACGTATTCCACTGTGGAATCAAAGATATTGCGATAAAAAGTAGAGAAGCTATAAAAGGATACACTAGCATGCTCATGATCTTTACAGTTATATCTTGACCAAAATTTAGTATAGCGATAAGACCAAGTACTAAGATAAGTGATAAAATGGCCCTTGGAGGCTCCGGCATGTGCAATTGATGCACGATAAAACTACTAGCGGTATTTGTAAGTGCGACCGAGTACATCAGCACAATCGTATAAATGGAGACGAAATATACAATGTTAAAAATAATACTTGCCTTATTTCCAAAATACTCTCTTATAGTACCTGTAATCCCCTCATCGGCAGAGTTCGAAGCGTAAATCATTTTAGCAAGCGCCCTATGTGAATAATACATAACAGGATAGGCAAGTATGGTAATTAACAGCAATGATAATAAACCACCTGAACCTGCATTAATCGGTAAAAAGAGTACCCCTGCTCCAATTGCTGTTCCAAAAAGGCTCAATGCCCAGGTAGTATCCTGTTTATGCCACTTTTTAGGGTCTAGATATTTCTCATCTTTTACTGCAGTATTATCAGCTTGAAATTCTATGTTTTTTGCAGTATTCCCATTCATGTAATAATTCCTCCTCGTGTCCTATTCTTAATTCTCTATTTAAGGTATAGGAATATAGACTGTTCTTGAAAAATGAATTGCTTATATAGTGCATCACAACGAATATCCCTCTTCTAAATTAATCAATAGCGAAGCTGCAACCCCAAGGGTTTGTTACCACTTACAAAATATTTTAATTATATAGTAGTATATTTTATTGATAATTCCCCCAACATACAGACATCCTTAGGCGAACAATAGAGTACATATTGTTAAATATTTCACAATATTCTCGATAGTTGTTTATTGATTTGATTATTTCTCCCCAAAGATTTTATTTTTAATGGCAATCCCTGTAGGTGTAGCCGCAATTCCGCCTAAACCTGTCTCTCTTAACTCACGAGGCATCTGTCTTCCAACCCTATACATTGCTTCAATAACTTCGTCAGCATTGATGATATTGTTTACGCCGGCTAATGCGATGTCTGCTGCTGCTAAAGCATTTGTCGCTCCAATGGCGTTTCTCTTTACACAAGGAATTTCTACCAAACCAGCGACCGGATCACAAACTAAACCGAGTAAATTTTGTAATGCGGTCGAAAAAGCTTCAGAAGATTGCTGTGGGGTTCCACCCGCAGCTTCTACCGCAGCTGCAGCCGCCATCGCTGAGGCACTTCCTATTTCAGCTTGACATCCTCCGTACGCTCCTGAAATACAAGCGTTGTTTGCGACTATCGTTCCAAATAACGCTGAAGTGAATAGAAAATGAATCATATCTTCATGATTTAACTGCAACGTATCTTTAATACTAAATAGGACTCCCGGAATCGTCCCACTCGCACCTGCTGTTGGAGTTGCACAAATAGCTCCTAATGCAGCATTTACTTCATTAACACCGATAGCACTTTGAATCCCTAACACCATCAAATCTCCAGAAAGAGTTTTCCTATTTTCTCGATAGTTTTTAAGTTTTACAGCATCCCCTCCGGTTAACCCAGTTGGAGAAAATACACCGTCGCCTTCAATACTTTTATTTATTGCATGTTGCATAGTCGTTAAATTTCGTTCCATTTTACTCCAAACTTCTTCATAAGAAATTTTAGTTTGTTTGATTTCCTGTTCGATTGCTAATTCATAAATTGGCTTTTGGCTTTTATTAGCTGCATCCACAATCTCTTTTATGGACATATACATATTTTTCACTCCTTAATGTAACTAAAGAATAATAAGGTTAGCTATATTGCTTAAATCTCCTAATTCCTTCTGAACAGTACCAGGTAATATCGAATCCAAAGCGAATGCATATAAATATCTTGTTTTATCTTCCAAACTATGAAAGCTGTTAATTTCCACATCATATTGTTTAAAGATCCTGCGTAAAACAAATTCAAAGTCAGCTCTTTCCGAAATCGCAATAACAACTGGCAATGGCCCCTGCAGATCTAAGCTAAAACCATCAATTTCAACATGTTTGACTTCAATCAACCCACCACCGACCGAAATACCCATCGTTCTAATACTTCGACTTTCATCCTCTACATATACATCTGCCGTATTTGGATGACCGGCAGGACTATTACCCGATTTTTCAATAAAGGTAATGTCAATTCCCTTAGACTCTGCTATTTTAATAGCATCTGGCACTTTGCTGTCATCGGCAGCAAAGCCTAATATACCAGCAATAATTGCAAAATCAGTTCCATGACCTTTATGGGTTTCAGCAAATGATTCATAATACTTTACTACAACTTTTTTTGGAAGACCTTGAAATAATCTATTAGCAACTGTTCCGATAGCCAAAGCACCTGCAGTATGTGAACTTGAAGGACCTATCATTATGGGCCCAATCACATCAAAACAACTTTTATATTTAACAATCTTTTTTTCTTTAATAGATGCTACATTCATGTTCATATAAACACCCCCATAATTTATTATTTTTAATTACAGTTGAATCTAATTTATTGGAATGACCAATTTAAAATAAAATTTGTTTGATAGCGCTTTCTTTATTGAGTTGAATAAACTTCCCTTCTGATTCACTACCCTCCGTATAGTAATCATATCAATATATCAAATCTTTAAAAATTACTGGCAAGTTCTTTAGAATTTTCAAACCCAAACGAGGTTTGTTATTTTCTCTAAAGGTATTGAATTATGTCTCGACGCCCTCATTATAACTTGTATATTTATAAGTTTAATCTTTTTTTATTTTTAGAAAGATTGAATAGACAGAATTTTGAATGGGTAATAAATTACACTTAGTATGTAGCAATTGTGTCCTTTGTTTGAAGCTGTATTAGTTAGTAAAAAAGCAAAAATAACACAGAGTTTCTTTCATAAACACATTGATTATATTGGAAAATCATTATAAAAATACTTATATTGCCCTTAGTTTGGATATCTTATTTTGGACGGGAAACCTGTTGCAATAAATAATTCATGCAGATGAAAAGGAATACATTAATGAAATATAAAACCCTTACGTATATTAATCACATAATTAGTATAAATATTAATTATCAGAAAAAAGGAACTTTTTTTATGAACCTTAACATAAAGGATACGTTCCAAATAAAAAGGGGATTCCTAGTAGGTTCCTTTTTATGCTGTTTTTATATGAAAAATCCTCTTCAAAATGAAAATAAAAAGGGCTATTTCAGCCCATTTTTATTTATAAATCCTCTATATCATATTCAGTATATCCCTCATAATAGCAATTAATATTAATGCCTTTCATGAATACTTCACGGCTATTTATTTTTATCTACTAGTGCATTTTAGAGTAAATGCTTATTTACGCTTTTTATTTAGAATAATCTTTCATATGTAATTAAGATTTTTCACTCTCTGTAAAAAGTGATTTATGTTCTACTGGAGAAGAAAGCACTATTAAGGTTGTAGGCTTTCCATACTCTAAGCACAAATTAATATAGTTTTCGAGTGTATGTACTGATTCTGTCACTACCTTTGTTAAATAACTATATAAACCGGCAATACGATGGCATTCGACTACATCTGGATGTTCCATTGCAAATTTTTTATATTTGTTGCAATCTCTTGGTTCCATTAAAACAAACGCGGTAATATGTTTTTTTAATTCTTTCGGATTAACAATTGTACGATAACTTATAATGACACCCTGTTCCTCTAGTCTTCTGACCCGCTCTGTAACAGAAGGGGAACTCAAACCTACCAGCTTTCCTATTTCAACCATACTTAAACGTGCATTTTCCTGAAGATGTGAAAGAATCTTTAAATCTGTTTGATCCATTAATGTATCTCCCCTTGATTAATTAAGAATACAATTAATAATTCTTAAATTTTTTAAGAAAATTATAATTAATACATAAATTATAGCATGTTATCTTTTTTTAAAACTTTATATAATTGATATCAATTAACGAAAGAGAGGCTGAATATCTTGACACAACAATCATTGAAACGTTCAATTACTTGGGTACAAGGGACTGCATTAACCATAGGAGCTGTGTTGGGTTGTGGAATTCTTATATTACCCTCAATTACTGCAAATAGCGCTGGACCAGCTTCGCTTTTATCTTGGGTTATCATGTCTATATTAGCTTTTCCCATTGTCGCAACTCTGGCGCGTCTTGCTAAGATGATTCCTAGCGCAGGAGGAATTACAGCTTATGTTCAAATGGCATTTAATGCAAATACGAGTGCCATCCTAGGGTGGATTATGTTAGGATCTATTCCTATAGGAGTACCTATTATCGCTTTAACAGGTGCCCAATATATTGACTATGTTTTTCCAATAAGTAATGCAGGAGTTATAGGCATTGCGGCAGTAATTTTGATTACTTCTTTACTCTTACATATTAAAGGAATTGAGTTATCATCAAAAGTGAGTGTGTTTGTCATTTGTGTAATTTCACTTCTAATAATTGTGGCTGTTGTCGTTTCTATCCCCTATGTAAAATTAAGTTCTTTTACACCTTTTGTACCAAACGGATGGTCTTCTGTTGGAGCTTCTTCTGTAATTATCTTTTTCTCATTTGTAGGATGGGAGATGATAACCCCATTAGCTGAAGAGTTTAAAAGACCTGCTAAAGATATTTCCATTAGTCTATTTTTAGGGGCAATTTGCATCTCAATTATGTACATTGCAATATCTTTTGTAACAATAGGGACTCACTCATATGGTGATAAGAACCAGATAGCTTCCCTTAGTATTCTAATATCAAAAGGATTAGGACCAATAGGTACATATATAACCACTATTTTAGCAATTTTCATTTCTTTTAGTGCTGTACATGCTAACATTGCAGGTTTTTCAAGAATGATTTATGCCCAAGCTAGAGAAGGACATTTCCCTTCCTTCTTTGCTAAATTACATTCTAAATTCCAAACTCCAACTAGAGTTTTACTAGCTTTAGGCGGAATTTTTAGTTGTATTTTAATTTTTTATGGTATAGCACGACCAAATTTAGAGATGCTTCTAAAAGGCCCTAGTGTAATTTTTATTACCTCGTATATTTTTACAATGCTAGCCGCTCTTAAGTTATTAAAAGTTCAAGATATAGGTCGGTGGATGGCCTTCCTATCTTTGGTTATATGTATTTTTGTATATTCATTTAGTGGTTGGGCGATTTTCTATCCAGTAATCTTATCATTCATAGGTGGGATCTATATACTTATGAATAAAAAGTCCAGCACTGTAATCGATCATCAATTAGATACACCTAATGAAAAATAGTTTCATAATCTCTATAAACTAATTCTACAAATTATATAATGTTATTAACACTATCAAGATTGGAATAGATATAAATTCTACTAACTTATAATTAGCTCAAATTAACTTTATGAAATATGAATAATTATGTGTATTTAAGAAAAAACCAGGATAACTTTTTAAAATCATCCTGGTTTTTTCTGTATAAAATGAATTTCGTTATTTTTATTTATTTCCTCAATTATATTTTTCTTCACAACAAATAACCAAACAGATACATCATTTAATTATGTAAAAAATATATAATTAAATACCCATATAAACTACATAAAATTTAAACCAGCATATCAGCGAAAGTGGATCCAACGTTATTTTTACGCTTCATATGCTTTTCTAAATATATTTTAGTCGTTTGAATATTTTCATGGCCAAGTGTTTGCATTAAATGATATAAATCTGCATTACCTTGTTCTACTGCCATAATTGCAAAAGCATGACGGAATGTATGCGCCGTTACTGGATTTTCACGATACAGTAGAAACTCTAAGTTTGTCTTTTTTATCATATCTGTTACTTGATTCGATAATGTTTTAGAGTTATAAGTATTTCCTCTTTGATTTATAAATACCGGACTCTCATCCCCTTTATCCAATACCGTTTGGCACCCTCTTCTCAGCCTCATTTCACAAATACATTGATATAAATGTTCCGAAATAAAAAGTTCACGCACTTTATCCCCTTTTCCAGTGACTTTTAACCAGTACTTTCCGTCATAATGTAAATCTTTCACTCTCGCGGTGCACAATTCTTGAATTCTTGCACCAGTACTTGCTAGAGCCAGTAAAATTGTATAGTTTACTAAATGTCCTCTTTCTTTATAAAATCCTAAAATTTTCATAACCTCATCATAGGATAGGTCCCGATTTGGCCGATCCTGCTCATTCACATTTGCGCGCTGTAGTTCTTCATGAAGAGGCTTTTCAATATAAGAAAATACATGTAGATGTTTTAGAAAAGAACGAATGAGCACTGTTTTCTTTGCAAGTGTCGCGACTGCATACGTTTCACCATTCCTACCGTTCTCTACCCGTTTCAACCAAGAATTGTATTTACGTATATGCCAAGGTTGCAATGTTTTCAATAAAGAGTCCTTTTGCTGTACCTCTTCCCCATTCAATTCAAATTCTTCTGCATGCTGCACCATGCACTGACAAAATGATAAGATTTCTGAGATATAACTCTTTTTCGTATCCTCTTTTCTATTCTTCTTCTCATCCATATCTTTTTGTAAATGTACGAAATGATAAATGACTTCTATGTCACTTAAATACGTATATTTACCCTTTCCTTCTTTTTCTGCAACCTCCATCTTATCTTCCACCATATCTATATAACTGTTGTTATATAGATATGGAACGATATCTTTTATATTCTCTACATATGTATCCATATACTCACTTTGATTGTTTATAATTAATAAATTTTCTTTTACATTTTTTTTATTCATATTTCGAATTCACCACTCCTATAGAAGATTATGAATACAATTCTCTTTATTACCTATAATTATTATTTTATTTTACTTCTATTAATTATACAAATGATAATTCATTTTCTTTCTGTAAGAACGTTATATTCTTCTTCATTTACTTATAATTATATTTTTTTATAATTTATTAGCAAATAGATAATATTTAATAGTTAACTACTTAAAATTCATAGTGATCTTATAATAAAAATAACTATGAAAATTCATTTACATATAAATTGAATGAAAAAGGCTTTCAAACCATAACAATGAATACAATATTTAATAAAATCTATTTCTTATTTTAAATATAAATCAGATTCTGATATGATATATACATACCTAAAATATTAACAAACGATAGTTATGGAGGTGTCCTTTCATGACACAAGATTTATTGTTCATTACAAAACCTACTGTAACGACAAAAGAGGCAGCCGACTTATTAGGAGTAACGGTACAAACAATTTTAAAAAAAGAAAAAGATGGATTAATAGAATGTGTATATAAAGATAACTGGAAGCAATTCGGTAGTAAGATTTTCTATTTAGAGGATATTGAACGTTTGAAAAATAAAAATGAGGTTAAAGGCCTTAGCACGAAAGATGTAGCTGAAATTCTTAATGTTGCACCATCTACTATCTTTACATACATCAAATCTGGAAAATTACCCGCAACAATGGTAGAAAAACGAGGAAAACAAGTATATATTATCGATGAGGAAGAGCTAGAAATTTTTATGCTTGATTATGAAAAAACTAAAACAAAAGAGCGAAAAACATTTATTACTAAGATTCAAGATGAAGATATATATTTATATCAATTATTAAAACATCTACACACTGGAAAAACCGCTAGGGTAATAGAGATTAATGGAGGAGACGGCAAGATTCTTACAGAGGACGAAGAAATTTTCCCTCTATCCACTTATAAGGAACATGATTACTCCTTTGAACCTTTCAATAAAAAAGCGGTAATTACTAAACGAGGGTATTTATCTTTTTCATTTAAAAAACCTCAATTATTTAATTCCATTACTTATAATTTAATAAACTTATTTTATAAGGAGCTAGGTTTCACAAATATGCGATTGAGTATTACATCAGATACTATTAGATTAGAGATTAAGCCTTTTGTATTACAAGTAGATCCATTGCAGTTTCAAGAGGAGATTAAGTACTTACATTCTCATATGAAATCTGGCACGATCCTTCCACATGTAGAAGGTATTTACTTTAAAAGTAATGTAGAGCCATTAACTTTTCATGTAGATCATCAATTCAAACAAAAAGTAGTTCAGATGGCAGCCGGTGCCGGTATGGGGCAGGAAGAATTCTTATTGCAAGCTGTAAAATTTTATATAACAAATTTAGAAAAACATTAAATTTGTTATAAATTAGAAGAAGCGTAGAAATTAAACCTTTCTACGCTTCTTAAATTATTCAATTTAATCATTCTATTCTATGGGAGCGTCACGCCCCGCGACATTCTTGTTTCCTCATTTTGGTTCTTATTATTCAAATTACCCACGTATTTTTATTCCCAATGGGTGCACCTGTCTTCTTTTGTTCTTACACCTTTTCTGTCCCATTGGTATTTGTTCTTCTATAATTTTATGTTATTATCACTTACATCATATTTCTCAACTACATCCTTATACTTCATACCTTACATTTTATCTTCTTGAGCTAATTCGTGTTTCGGTTTTAATTCATATCACCGGCCACCTTCTATATAATAGGAAGAAACTCGCTATAAGTGCCCTTTATAGTAAGTCACTTGTAAATCTTTTTATTTAAATTCACATTAATACAGAAAGTTAAAATAATTTAGATTGAATTGGGAATTTTAAACGTAAAGTATATATAAATTCCGCAAATAGACAATTCATATATAATAAGAACGGATTGATAATTTGCTGGATTCTTCTTTATTTATTTTTACTTGCTAGTCCATTTGGAGATAATTGGGTAATGAAACTCTTTTCCTTGTAATACATATATAATCCCTTTAAAAGGCCCAAAAACCAATAAAATAACTATGATTATATATAATGGTACTGTCCACAATATCATTGACAAACTACTCTTATTCATATCTAAATGGAACATAGAAAACATTAAAATCCTTATTATAAAAGCATTTTTATTGTTGAAGTAACGTTTTCTGTAATAACAAGTTTCGCAATAAAATATAAACTATAACTAATTTTAATTATGATATAATATAGCTAGTAACTGAAGGCGTGTGGTGGGAGGTTGCAGCCTTTCTTTCTCTTAATTTAGAGGGAAAGGAGGTGTAACCAATATGGAATTTTTACAACAATTATTACAGGACGCTACGAAACTATTCGTAACAGTGTTCATAACAACTTTTGCAACAGCTTGTGCTAACAAGCTAGTGGCAAAACGTAATAATAAAAGTAAAAGAACCACCCAGACGTCTGCCAAACGTAAGAAAGGTGGTTCAAAGAAGAAATAATTAAACTTTGCAATCTACCACCTAACGGCAGCAGTTACAAATTAGACGGGATGTTACCAGCATCTCGTCTTTTATTATTATGCACATAGTTAGTGAGTTAAAACCTTTAATAAAAGGTTTATGTCTACACTCTCATTATACATTTTATCTCATTGGAAAACAATATCATCTTGTTTGGTATTTTTTATAATGAATTATAGATTGATACTGCTTAAGGCTTTCTTATTTTGGTGAGCTCTTTTCAATTACTCCTTTCTTTTTATACATGTCTTTTAATACCGCTTCATTTATTTTCAAATCCGATTTATCAACAAATTTCTTATATATAGGATTGTCCTTTTTATCTTTGCATTCCTTTTATGACAATTTGAGATGCATTGAGTTGGTAACTTGCACTACCTTAGCAAAATTAATTAATTCAAGCTAATCCGAACACATCAGATCTAAATTTTTAATAATTTCCCTCTACAAATAAGAATTTCATTCGTTTCTGCATTCGTAAGGTAACAAGTGCACAATGTCACCAGTATGGCTTGGAGTATCTCTAGTTCTTCTATCTCTAAGTTTGGCTATCTTGTCGCTCAATAGACAAACGAATAGAATTTCATGGTAAAATAGTAAATGTTTTTAAATAAGGGGATGGAGTGATTTTAAGTGATACTTAGAAAGATTTTTATGATTTGTTTTTTATTTATATTCACATTAACTATTGTGACTGGTTGTAGTTCTTCACAAAGTTCTACAACTGTAAAAAATGGAAAGGCATCTTCGTCTTCGAAGAATGTGGAAATCGAAGTTGAAAATGCTGAGTACGTATTACCATTAAGTGGGTCAATGGGAGGAATAAATAAAGATAAAGTATTGAAATTCAAAGTCAGTTTGAAAAATAAAGGGAATGAAATGTTAGAGATATCACCTTATCTCTTTACACTATATCAAGGTGATGAAAAAATGAAGAAATATGATAAGGCTGATTCAGATAAATTACGTTTAATAGAATTAGAACCTGGTAAAAAAACATCGGGGATTCTCTACTATGAAGTGAATAAATCCTCATCATATGAGCTCGTTTATTCCAATGAAGAAACAAAAAAAAGAGACGAGAAAACAGAAAAAGTTTCTTTCAAAATTGATACACAAGAAATAGAAAAGAATACAAAAGACTTAAACAAACCAGCTGAAGCTCTAAAAACCTATATAAACGCTGTTTATTATGATAAAGATATAGACAAAATTAATGAATTGTCCGGTGAAGATGGAAAACAATTTACTCAAAATATACAAGAAGAATTTAAAAAAGATGCAATGTCCAGTACGCATAACGGAATTAGTGACCAAGAATTTGAAAGCTATTATAAAAAGTTAAAATCTGTACTGCAGGAAAAAGTTACATTTAAAGTAAAATCAGTAGGTTCTTCTCCTGAGGAAGATAAAGTTGAAGTGGAATTAAAAGTAAAACCATTATTATTAAGCGAGTTGCAGCCAAAATTAAATACGGAAAATGAAAAATTTTTAAAAGAAAATCCAGGAATCGAACAGTCTAAATTATTTAGCCAATCGTTTAGTTACTTTATATCTATTTTGCCAGAAGCAAAAGTTTCAGATAAAGAAAAAGTAATAAAGGTTGAGATGGAGCGATATGGAAAAGAACAATGGCGTTTTTCTAAAGGTAAAATAAGTGATTCAGAGGACGTAATGGAAATAATGGGAGAGTTTTTAAAACAATAAAAAGATATAAACGAAAACGAAGTTTGCAACAACCAAACTTCGTTTTTTCGATTTTAATAACTTACAACAACTGTTACCTCCAAACGATAAAAACACAAACTTTCCATTTAGATAATTTTTTAAAATCTTAGCTTGATGGATATGGGGTTCTACATTTTATGCCGCACTAAAACAGTCTTCAATAATCAAAATTAGATTACATAGTTTTTTCTTTTATCCTCTCAACAAATCTCTGTAAAGCAGGTGAAAAAAGCAACAGAATTTTTATAAATATATAACAAAAAATAATCTATTCACCTATATATAGTAGACGCATAGATTATTTTTTAATAGACTTTAAAGTTTGTCCGCATCAGGATCTAACAAATGATTCCAAGTAATTATTGCTTTCAACATAATAAATTTTTAAACACATAATTGCATTTCTATTATTTATTTTACCACTTGAACAGATGCTGGTTTCCACCCCTGATTTTCTACCCAATCAATATTAACCTTATATTTTTTATTATTTTGCTTATCTCGTACATTACCGTAGGCTTTATTATTACCATTATTCCCAATAA
>NZ_JAKUGG010000036.1:0-43314 GCF_022663835.1 Bacillus cereus group sp. BfR-BA-01347
GCCCCCGTGTTACCTTGAGCACCTTGAGGTCCAGTGGCACCCGTGTTACCTTGAATACCTTGAGGCCCAGTGGCCCCAGTAGCCCCCGTGTAACCATGAGCACCTTGAGGTCCAGTGGCACCGGTAGCACCGGTGTTACCGTGAGGTCCCGGAGCGCCAGTGGCGCCAGTAGCCCCAGTAGCCCCCGCAGGTCCTTGAGCGCCCGTATTGCCGGTAGCGCCTGTGTTGCCTTGAGGTCCCTGAGGTCCAGTGGCCCCAGTAGCCCCAGTAGCCCCCGCAGGTCCTTGAGCGCCCGTATTGCCGGTAGCGCCTGTGTTGCCTTGAGGTCCCTGAGGTCCCTGAGGTCCAGTGGCACCAGTAGCGCCTGCTGGTCCAGTAGGTCCGGTAGGTCCTTGGATGAACGAAGCAGAATTAACTAGAGCAGTTTGTAATGCTGCTATTAATTTAAGGAGCTCTTGAAGTGTGCAAGGGTCAATTCGGAATAATTTTGTAATGTATAGTAAATAGTTAATGAGATTTTGAAGCTCAATAAATACAGCGCTTGCTACAAAGGTTGGATTTCTTAATATAGTTATTAAGTTTTTAATAATAGCTAACCCTTGTGCTTTCAGGGAGGAAGTAGCGTCTAGTGAACAAATAAATTTACTTAGTAGGTTCAATGTATCGATTAGATCTTCAATATTTTGGGGAGATGGATTGGCGAAAAGTTTTGGGATTATTTTTGTTAAGTCAATAATAATCGCACGAAATGTTCTAAGTTGAGCTTTAGTAATTGGGATTGATGGAGTATTTGGGATTCGTCCGGCGCTACTTGGAAAGCATGGTTTGGAGAATTTGTTTTGATTGTCGTTATAACGAGACATTAAATCTCTCCTTTCTCACGAAAATGTGAACGAAACTCATCATAGTAGATGCAGAAATTAGTTAAATGGTCATAGTAAAATCGTTTGTTTAAAGAAAAAATAGAAAAAACACCTTACAATAAGGCGTTTTTTCTATTTTCTGCGTATTGATAATATCGCTTTAATGAAATTTTTGATTTGAATCCAGCGAGTTTTATAATTTCTGATTCAGGAGTTTCTTTTTTTATTAAGTTTAAAATATAGGTGTTACGAAAATGTTGTCCTGAAATTCCTTTACGTAAATTGGCTCTAGCCACTTCGAGGCGAATCATTTTTTGTATAGCAATTTCCGTTAATGCCTTTGGTGCATCATTTTCATATACCCACCTGTATGTTCCGCGGTTAAAATCGAATGCGACAAATAATGGATCATCACTATGGTATTTAGGGCGAACTGGTTCTGGGATGCTTTTGTAATAATTATATAGTTGTTTTTTGTCTTCTTTTGCTAATGTAATTGTTCTTTCTACACCTGCGGTTGCTGGGATTGACAATGTGTTAGTTTCAAAGTGAACGTGATGCATTGTTAATGCTGTAAGTTCCTGTAAGGATAAACCGTAGTCGATCAATAGATTTAAAATAGCGATATTGCGAGCCATTAATAAAGGGCGCACAGGAAGTTGTTTTTCTGAAAGTCCTTCTAATGAAGTGACTATATACTTTAATCTTTTTTCTTCATCAGGTGAAATGAAATCTTCGTTACGAAGTGTACGGTCTGGTTGAATGGATATTTCCATATTCTTCAATGGATTAGGGATGTTTAGAAAATGATGCATTCTATTTAGTACAATAAATACACGATGCATCGTTTTTTCTGAGTAATGTCGATTCGTTTTTAAATCGGAAAAGTAATCTTCGTAGTCTTTTGTACAAAGTGTAGCCCATATATTACTGGAAGGGAGCTTTTTGTTTTTTTCTAACCAATGTCCGAAGTCTTCAACGTCATAAACATAACGTTTAATAGTTGAGGGTTTTCGGCCTTTATTCAATAAAAAAATAGAAAAGGCTTGTATTGTATCATGGAATTCCGTTGTCTCCATAGTCCCACCACCTTAATTATTTCTTATATTATAGCAAACTTTTCTGAAAATAGGCATTTACAAGGGGGACAGGAATAATAATATTTGGTGAGTGGATAAAATGAGGTGATTGTATGGAACAATCGATGCGAAAGAAAAACAACAATCAAATTAATATTGTGTTAAACCATCGAAAGAAAATTTCTTTGCCAGCCGCAGAAAATAAAACGGTAATTTCAAATGAAACTGCAATTAAACATGAAATGCTGCAGAGAATTGAAGAAGAGATGGGGAAGCTTGTTGGGATGGATGATATAAAAAAGATAATAAAAGAAATATATGCTTGGATTTATGTGAATAAAAAAAGACAAGAGAAGGGATTGAAGTCTGAGAAGCAAGTACTTCATATGCTGTTTAAAGGGAATCCGGGTACAGGGAAGACAACTGTTGCTAGAATGATAGGAAAATTGCTGTTTGAGATGAATATTCTATCAAAAGGGCACTTGGTTGAAGCTGAACGTGCTGATCTTGTAGGAGAGTACATCGGCCATACAGCTCAAAAAACAAGAGATTTAATAAAAAAAGCAATGGGAGGTATTTTGTTTATTGATGAGGCGTATTCTTTAGCTCGAGGAGGAGAGAAGGATTTTGGAAAAGAAGCAATTGATACGCTTGTAAAACATATGGAAGATAAACAACATGGTTTTGTATTGATTTTAGCTGGATATTCAAGAGAAATGAATCACTTTCTTTCATTAAATCCAGGGCTGCAATCTCGTTTTCCATTTATTATTGAATTTGCGGATTACTCGGTAAATCAGCTATTGGAAATTGGGAAGAGAATGTATGAAGATCGTGAATATCAGTTATCAAAAGAAGCTGAATGGAAATTTAGGGATCATTTACATGCGGTGAAGTATTCGTCGCAAATTACATCGTTTAGTAATGGGCGGTATGTACGGAATATTGTTGAAAAATCAATTCGTACACAGGCGATGCGGTTGTTGCAAGAAGATGCATATGATAAAAATGATTTAATTGGAATATCGAGTATGGATTTGATGCTCGAAGAGGAGACGCACAGTACATAAACTGTGCGTCGATTTTTGTGTATAAGTTCGTTTACTCTTTTTTGGCTTTTTCTTGGTGTGTTTTATGGAAGTGTTCCATTTTAGCGCTCTTTTCGTGTGCTGAATTAGGATCGTGTCCAAATTGATTTACTGAGCTTTTTTGAGCTCCTTTATTAACGTGGTTTGTCATTTGTATTCACCTCACTTTAAAAATTAGTATAAACATTATATAAAGAAAAAATCGTTAGAAAAGAAAAACCTCTTTACGATATGTAAAGAGGTTAGAGTGCTATTTATGCATTGAACGTTCTTTCGTTTCGATACGTCTGTGCGGTAAATGCCATTTGTAATGAATAGAAACCATGCGGAAGCAAACAATTAAAATGAATAGAATGTAAAGAGCCCAATCGCTAACAATAATTTGAGCTCCAATTAAGAAACCTGCTAAAATTGTCCAAAAGGCATATACTTCAGCTCGAAGAACGAGAGGTTTTCTGCGGGCTAAAAGATCGCGAATGATACCGCCGCCGATACCAGTTAAAACAGCTGCTACAATTGTGGCGCTAATTGGTAAATTTAATTTTTGGGCATATAATGCTCCTTGTACAGCAAATGCCGATAAGCCAATAGCGTCAGTGATATTTTCCCACTTTTTCCAATGTCTAATTAACTTATTTGGAAAAAGAAAAATAATAGTCATTGATAAAAGTGCGATTTGGAATAACATGTCTTGTTGCCAAAACGCGACAATCGGATAACCGATTAATAAATTACGAAGGGCACCTCCCCCAAATGCGGTTGCCATTCCTAAAATATACACCCCGAAAATATCATAATCCTCTTCCATTGCAACAATGGCTCCGCTTAGTGCGAAAGCGATTGTGCCTATGATGCTAAAAATCTCCCATGCCATGAATTTTCTCCCCCGCTAACTAGATGAAATGTGCTTCCTCTGCTATTATATTAGAAGGTTTAAATTTCGAAAAGGATGAGTGAACATATTTGATGGAAGAAAAAGAAAAAGTCATATTAGTAGGCTGTCAATTGCCACAAGATGATGATGAAAAATTTATGCATTCCATGAAAGAGCTTGCATCACTAGCGAAGACTGCACGAGCAGAATTGTTAGTGTCAACAACGCAAAAACGACCAAAGTTTCATCCGGCAACTTACATAGGTAAAGGGAAATTAGAAGAGCTTACAATGTTAACTGAAGAGTTAGAGCCGGATGTTATTGTATTTAATAATGAATTAACGCCGAGTCAAATTCGGAATTTATCCTCAGTATTAGATGCGAGAGTAATTGATCGAACGCAACTAATACTGGATATTTTTGCGCAACGTGCGAAGTCGAGGGAAGGTAAGCTTCAAGTAGAATTAGCTCAGTTGCAATATACAATGCCGCGTCTTATGGGGCAAGGATTGTCCTTATCACGTCTTGGTGGTGGTATTGGAACAAGAGGACCGGGTGAGACGAAATTAGAGACGGATCGTCGTCATATTCGATCGCGTATTGATGAAATAAAGAAACAACTTGCAGTTGTTGTGGAACATCGAAAAAGATATCGTGAGAGAAGAAAAGATAATAAAGTATTTCAAGTGTCATTAATAGGGTATACAAATGCAGGGAAATCGACACTGTTTAATAGATTAACGGAAGCTGATACGTTTGAAGAAAACCTTCTGTTTGCAACATTAGACCCAACGACAAGGAAGATGCCGTTACCTTCTGGTTATACAGTATTACTAACTGATACTGTTGGTTTTATACAAGATTTACCCACTTCATTAATCGCTGCATTTCGTTCAACACTGGAAGAAGCGGGGGAAGCAGATGTCATTTTACATGTAGTTGATTCCGCGGATCCTAACTACATAAGGCATGAAAAAACAGTAAAAAGATTATTATCAGAACTTGAAATTAACCATATTCCTGTTATTACGTTATATAATAAAAAAGATGAATTACATCAAAACTTTATTCCGTTTCCGAAAAGTGATTTCTTAATGACTAGTGCTTTTGAAGAAAGTGATTTATTGCGTATAAAAGAAGCGATAGAAACGAAGATGAAGAAAGAAATGGATCGTTATCGAGTGGAAATCCCTCCGAGTGAAGGTAAGTTGTTAACGCTTTTAAAGACGGAAACTCTATTAGCAAAGATGGAGTTTCTAGAAGATAAATTTGTATATGATTGTGCAGGGTATATTTTTGCTCATTCATCACTTAATGTGCAATTAAAGAGATTTTTAGTGGAAGAAGGAGACAATAAAAATGTTTGATCGTTTGAAAAATGGAGAAAAAATTGCTCCAATCGTAAAAGAAGTAGAGAGTCAGATTACAGAAGTACATAAACGTGCGGATGAAGTAATTGAAAGCAATCAGTTTCGTGTATTAGAAAGTTTTCGTAAACATAAAATTAGTGACTCGCATTTTATCCCGACAACAGGTTATGGTTATGATGATATTGGCCGTGATACGTTAGAAAAAGTATATGCTGATGTATTTGGGGCGGAAGCTGGACTTGTTCGTCCGCAAATTATTTCAGGTACTCACGCTATCTCTACAGCGTTATTTGGTATTTTACGCCCCGGAGATGAGTTATTGTATATCACTGGGAAACCGTATGATACGTTAGAAGAAATTGTTGGTGTACGTGGGAAAGGTGTAGGTTCATTTAAAGAATATAATATCGGTTACAATGCAGTTCCGCTAACTGAAGCTGGGCTTGTTGATTTTGAGGCTGTTGCAGCAGCGATTCATAATAATACGAAAATGATCGGTATTCAGCGCTCGAAAGGTTATGCTACTCGTCCGTCGTTTACTATTTCTCAAATTAAAGAGATGATCGCGTTTGTTAAAGAAATTAAACCTGATGTTGTTGTGTTTGTAGATAACTGTTATGGCGAGTTTATTGAAGAGCAAGAGCCATGTCATGTTGGTGCAGATTTAATGGCGGGTTCGCTTATTAAAAACCCGGGCGGCGGAATTGTTAAAACTGGTGGTTATATTGTCGGGAAAGAACAGTATGTTGAAGCGTGTGCATATCGTTTAACATCTCCGGGAATTGGCGCTGAAGCTGGAGCGTCTTTATACAGTCTGCAAGAAATGTATCAAGGGTTCTTCTTAGCGCCACATGTTGCAGGACAAGCGCTGAAAGGTGCAATTTTTACAGCTGCGTTTTTAGAAAAGTTAGGAATGAACACGTCACCAGCGTGGAATGCACCAAGAACAGACTTAATTCAATCTGTTCAATTTGATGATAAAGACCGTATGATTGCCTTCTGCCAAGCGATTCAATATGCATCTCCAATTAATTCGCATTTTACTCCGTATGCAAACTATATGCCAGGTTATGAAGATGATGTAATTATGGCTGCGGGAACATTTATTCAAGGTGCAAGTATTGAATTGTCTGCTGATGGTCCAATTAGACCGCCATATGTTGCGTATGTGCAAGGTGGCTTAACGTATTCGCATGTTAAAATTGCGATTTGTTCTGCGATTGACGAATTGATTGAAAAGAATTTATTAACAATTTCTTAAAGGGAAGCTGTCGATTTCGGCAGCTTTTTTCGTATAAAAGTAATGATTTATGCGATTAGAAAAAAGAGTGAAAAAATTCATGAAAAAATTTATAAAAAATCATGTAAGAAAAGCTAACATCTATTGACACTAAACATAACATAGTATAAAATGAGAAGCAGTTAAGGCGAAGGAGGAACTGAAAAATGAAAGAAGATAGACGTTCTGCCCCGCTGTTTCCTATTGGTATTGTTATGGATTTAACACAATTGTCTGCACGTCAAATTCGCTACTATGAAGAGCATAATCTTGTTTCTCCAACCCGTACAAAGGGGAATCGTAGATTATTTTCATTTAACGATGTAGATAAGTTGTTAGAAATTAAAGATTTGTTAGATCAAGGCTTGAATATGGCTGGTATTAAACAAGTGTTACTAATGAAAGAAAATCAAACAGAAGCAGTGAAAGTAAAAGAAGAAACGAAAGAAATTTCAAAAACTGAGCTTCGCAAAATACTTCGAGACGAACTACAACATACAGGTAGATTCAATCGAACTTCATTGCGACAAGGTGACATTTCAAGATTTTTTCACTAAAGATAACTGATTCTGAAGGCGATTAGAGGGACTAAGGAGGAATTTATAATGTCTAGATACACAAAAGAAGATATTTTCCGTTTGGCGAAAGAAGAGAATGTAAAGTATATCCGTTTACAATTTACGGACCTTTTAGGGGTAATTAAAAACGTAGAGATTCCAGTGAGACAATTAACGAAAGCTCTTGATAACAAAATGATGTTTGATGGATCTTCGATTGAAGGTTTCGTACGTATTGAAGAATCTGATATGTATTTATATCCTGATTTAGACACTTGGGTAATTTTCCCTTGGACAGCTGAAAAAGGTAAAGTAGCTCGACTAATCTGTGATATTTACAATGCAGATGGCACTCCATTTGATGGAGACCCACGTAACAACTTAAAACGTGTGTTAAAAGAAATGGAAGCTTTAGGATTTTCAGACTTCAATCTTGGACCAGAGCCAGAATTCTTCCTATTTAAGGTTGATGAAAAAGGAAATCCAACATTAGAACTAAACGATAACGGTGGATACTTCGACCTTGCGCCGATGGATCTAGGGGAAAACTGTCGTCGTGATATCGTTCTTGAACTTGAAGAAATGGGATTTGAAATTGAAGCATCTCACCATGAGGTTGCTCCAGGGCAGCACGAAATTGACTTTAAATATGCAAATGCAATTCGCTCATGTGATGACATTCAAACATTCAAACTTGTTGTAAAAACAATTGCTCGTAAACATGGTCTACATGCAACGTTTATGCCAAAACCACTATACGGTGTGAACGGTTCAGGTATGCACTGTAACTTATCATTATTTAAAAATGGTGAGAACGTATTCTTTGATGCAAACGGTGACTTACAATTAAGTGATGATGCTCGTCACTTCATCGCAGGTATTTTAAAACATGCACCAGCATTTACGGCGATAGCAAACCCAACTGTAAACTCATACAAACGTCTAGTACCTGGATATGAAGCGCCTTGTTACGTAGCATGGTCTGCACAAAACCGTAGCCCGTTAGTGCGTATCCCTGCATCTCGTGGTATTAGTACACGCGTAGAAGTACGTAGTGTTGACCCAGCTGCAAACCCATATTTAGTAATGGCTACATTATTAGCTGCAGGTCTTGATGGAATTAAAAACAAATTAACTCCACCAGCAGCAGTAGATCGTAACATCTATGTAATGACAAAAGAAGAGCGCGAAGAAGCAGGTATTGTTGACTTACCAGCAACATTAGCGCAAGCATTAGTTACATTACAATCTAATGAAGTAGTATGCGGTGCACTAGGAGAACACTTACTTGAGCACTTCATCGAAGCGAAAGAGATTGAGTGGGATATCTTTAGAACGCAAGTTCACCAATGGGAACGCGATCAATATATGTCTCTATACTAAGAGGATTGAACCCTTGATACAACTCGTATCAAGGGTTTTTTAATTCCCAATTATTACACTTTTATGTGGTTATAAAATGAAAAACAGCCACATAAAAGCCACGAATTAATAACAAGTAGTGATATCATAGAAAAACATTATCAGATAAACGTAAGTTTTATATAATTTGTGAAATAAAAAAGCCTTGATACTACGGTATCAGGGCTTTTTTAGTGAAGTTATTGGATATATTAACTACTAGATAATGGATTGTTTTTGGTTATTTTAAATCATGTTACTAAGAAAATCTTTTCAAAAGAATTGATTTTATCTTTTTTTAAATCACTTGTGCTATAACTTAATAATTCTTTACTGCCTGTACAACGCGACCAATGATTTTTACATCTTCAGCTGAAAGGTCGTAAGTTTTTGGTTCGTGGATAGGGTCATTACTCAATGGTATTAAAGTAATGATGCTTCCAGATTTTGAAATCTTTTTCACGGTAGCATCATAACCATTGACTTTTACAACAGCAATTTGTCCGTTTTCAACATAAGGAGTTTCCTCTACTAAAACATAAGAACCATCAGGGAATTCGAGATTCATGCTAGTGCCTTTTACAGTAAGATAAAAATACTTTTTACGCTTGTTTAAAAATGTACTTAGCATGGGTAAATAGCCTTCGATATTTTCTTCAGCGAGTATTGGTGTACCGGCTGCTACAGAACCAATGATAGGAATGTAAATAATGTTTGATTGATCGTTTTGGATGGTTTCATAAATAGAAACTTCTTCTTTAACAGTATTGCCCTCTTGTGTTGCGAGTCTTTCTAAATCATCAGTAGTGATTCCTAATCCCTTACAAACTTTTATGACATTATCAACAGATGCTTTACCAATCCCTCTTGATAACATGGATTGCAGTGTTGTGGGGGGGAGACCTATTTTTTCGGCGAAGGCTCTTTTACTATAGCCAGCTTCTTTTATTAGGCGTGTTACAACCTCTGCTTTTTTCATTACTTTCACCATCTTTCGTATTAAAATGTATACGATATTGCGTATTCCTGTATATATCATAACCTAACTAAATTTGTTAGTAAATAGAACAATATACGAAATTGAGTATTTAAATGCGTTTTTTTGTTGACTAAATACGGAATTGAGTTTATATTTAAATGGAAATGAACGCAACATCGTACAAAAAAACAGGTGGTGAGTCGATGTATCCGAATTTGCGTGCAGAGATGGCGAGAAAAAGAATTATGATTACACAAATTTCTTCGCATCTGAAACTTCGCCACGCAACAGTGAGCGACAAAATAAATGGTAAATTTCGTTTTTATTATGATGAAGCTTTTGAAATTAAGAAAACTTTTTTTCCAGAACATAGTTTGGAATATCTTTTTGAATTTGAAGAAAACGAAGCGAATTGAAATCGGAGGAGATTTACTTAAAATGTAATGCTATAAGCGAATTATTGAATGATACTTTAATAAGAGGGTTCATATCAAAGTATTTAATTTAAATTACGATAATTAGTTAATCTGTAAAAAGAAAGTAACGAATTATGTGTAGTGCTAAATTATCTCAATGCAATAAAGATAGTTCAAAATTAGTAGTGAGGAGGAGATGAGGATGGGGCAATTAACTGACTCATCAGTACATAGTTCATTAGTATTTGAAGTTAATGGAAAAGTAGTAACGGATAGTTTGGTAATTGCGAAGATATTCAAAAAAAATCACTTCGACGTTTTGAAGGAAGTTCGAAAACAAATTGTATATGTAGGTGAAGAGTTTGGGGGAGAAAATTTTCACGAGTCCACTTATGTTAATTCAAAGAACAGGCGAACCTCTAAATATGATTTAACAGAAGAAGCATTCACGTTACTTGTTATGGGATATAACAGTAGAGAAGCGGTTGGAATGAAAATTAAATTTATGAAAGAGTTCAAACGAATGAAGCAGTATATACAAAATCAACAAAATGTGCCAAAGGATCCAATGGGGGTTTTAAAGTTAACATTTGCTGCGTTAGAAGGACATACTCAGGAGATACAAGAAATAAAGTCTGAGGTGAAGGGGTTGCGAGAAAATACTCCGCTTTATGCTATCGAGTGTGAAGAGATAACAAGGGCTGTAAAAAGGTTAGGTATTATGTTATTGGGAGGTAAAAATTCAAATTCTTATCAGGATATCGGTCTTAGAAGGAAGTTATATAGAGATATTTATAGTCAGTTACATCGGGAATTTGGTGTGAATAGTTATAAAGCTATTAAACGTTATCATTTGGATAGAGCAATACAAATTATTAATGAAGAATATTCAATTCCAACTGTTTTAAATGAAGAAATTACAGTTAAAAACTCACAAATAAATATGGCAGACATTCAGTAGGAGGAAAGAACATGCAAAGAAAGATTTTAGTAATTACTAGTAGTTTAGCAGGGTTACCAACTGTCAGTGAATTTAAAACAAAAGAAGATGCAAAAGAGCAGGTTAGAAAGCTTATTCAAAAAGGAATGAGTCAAAATGTGATTCGTATAACACAAGAAATTCCTATGAATATCGAAATTCAAGTGGATGTTGAATTTGAGGAATAAGAGAGGTTTAGAAGAAAATAGATATGGATAGCATGATTGTTTTGAATGAATGCATAAGAAAAGAATCCGTTGCAGCGGATTCTATAAGAAAAAATATCTCTAGATAAGTATAACATTGAATACCGTTTTTGAGAATTTATGAGGTGGCTAGTATGGGGATTATTCGAGTGAAAAAAGATAGTAATTATTCCGTTATAAATAATACTGGTTTAAAAGATGAAAGGTTGTCATGGAAAGCGAAAGGGATCTTAGCCTATGCGCTTACATTACCAGACGATTGGACTTTTCATATTAGCGAATTAGCTCGACATGCTAAGGATGGAGAAGATTCGCTCCGTACAGGTTTTAAGGAATTAAAAGAATTAGGTTATGTAAAACGTTATCCTGTTCGTGACGGGAATACGAAAAAAATTACAAAGTGGGATACGGAAATTTACGAAACGCCACAAAGGAACATGCCACAAGTGGAAAACCAAGATGTGGTAAAGCCATATGTGGAAAATCAGAAACTACTAAATACTAATAGACTAACTACTAATAAACGAAATACAAATATACAAAATACTAATCATTATGATGATATGGATAAATTAGAATCTCGTGTATTCATCAATGAGAGGGTTAAAGTAAGTTGTAACTTTATTAAGGGGATGGGCATTCCGTTAAGTGAAATTGCAATTGCAGAGTTGGGGGATTTTTGTAATTTGTTTAGTGATGAGTTAATTCAGCATGCAATTAATAAAGCTGTTGATGAGAATGCACCAAGATGGAACTACATTAAGGCTATATTGAGGAATTGGAAGGAGAAAGAAGTTAAAACATTAGTTGATGTGGCCATACTAGATAGGTGTTTCGAAATGAGTAAGAAAAAGAAATATAAAGGGACAGGTAGGAAGTATTCAAATAGAAAAGAGATTGTACCCAATTGGTTATATAAAGATGATGAATCAACAAATCTAGAAGAGGAAAGAAAAACTGTACAGTCTATTGATGAAGAGCGTGAGAGATTACAAGAAGTGTTAAATAAATATAAGTCATAAGGAAAACCGTTAGATGATTTTGTTATTTTAAAATATATTATCTTAATAAAATAATAATGCATTTATATTCTTCAAAGATTCCCGATGCATAGTGAACAGTATTATAAAAATAGTAGTGAATGCTTGGATCAAGTATGAACGATTTGTAATTTCAGTTTATTTCTTAAATTTCTATGGGGACTGTTAGAAGTCTTTTCAATAGGATTCAGGAATTAATTAAAAATATCGAAATTCTAAAGATAATGAACTGATCAATAGAGGATAAAAAATGTTAGGGAAGGGTTGTGTTTATAAAATGAAAGATGATTTACAAGTAATAAAGATTGAAAAAGCTAATAAGCATATTCATTCTATTAAATTAGTATTAAGAGACTTTGTAAAAGGAATGGAAGTGGGTGAATCAGTAAGTGTTCGAGTGGCTCAAAGATTATAAGAAGTTAGAAGAAGAAATTGCTTATTTAGAATACAACTTAGACAAATCAAAAGCCGAATTGAAGCGTTGGATTAGCGGTGATTTGCAAAATGTACGATTAACCGCTGAATCGGAAGGGGCTAAGGTAGAAGGACGGATTGAGGCAATTGAATATGAATTAGCTTATAAGATGAATGAAGAGTATGATTTAAGGCTTTTGATTAATAAGTTTACAGGACTGGATCATCAAATACTTAAAATGAAATATGTTGATGGGATGACTTTAGAACAAATTGCGTTTGAATTACATTATAGTACAGGCTATATACGCCGAAAACACGCTGAAATAAGGAAGATTGTCAAGTTTTTAGATGGATTTTAGTGTTACCTTTTTGTAGGATACATGCAGTGTACAGAAAGTATTGAAAAAGTGATTTATAGTAGTAATATAAGATTTCGACGAAAGGGCAACTATTTTTATGGTTGCTCTTTTTGTTGTGAAAGAAGGTGAGTAACATGAAGTGATTTGATGGATTAATGGGTCTTTAGCTTCTAGTTATATTTAGTAAAGTAGTAGTTTTACAGGCGAAAATAATAGAAAAATAAGGAGATGTTTAATGATGAGTTTATTAGCTGCTTCAGTTAAAACAAAGAATCTGCCACAACAAGTGTTACGTTGGCAATCAATGGTAGAAAGTGAATGTTCAGCACAAGGTGTGTCTGAATTAGTTCCCTATGTACTTGGGATTATTATGGTGGAGAGTGGAGGAAACTCTGAAACAACACCTGATATTATGCAGTCCAGTGAATCACAAGGTTGGGCGATGAATACAATTAAAAATCCTAAAGATTCAATTTATTATGGAGTAAAGCATCTAAAAGGAGCTTTTGATGATGCAAAGAAAAATGGCATTACAGATTTAAGTGCCATTGTTCAATCATATAATTTTGGACGAGCTTACCTTCGCTGGTTAGCTTCTAACAATAAACAACATTCATTACCGGTGGCAGATCAGTATTCTAAAACGGTTGTTGCGCCATCACTTGGAAATACGACTGGTGCTATGGTGAAATATAGTAACCCTATCGCTGTTGCTTACAATGGTGGCTATCGATATAAAAATGGAGGGAATTTCTTCTACTCTGAAATTGTTAAGCAATATGTGGATTTTGATGGAGGAAATGGTGGCGGTGATAATAAGCCATTACAACCAAAAGGACTAGGAATTGCAACGTCTAAATACCCAGAAGGATCGGGTATCAATTTATATAGTGGTCCTGGAAAAGATGCTTGGTTCACAGGTAATGTCATTAATACAAAAATGCCATATTTAATTATAGATGCTGCTTGGTATGGTGGAAATGAAAAAATGTTGTGCCTAGGTTGGGAAGCATGGGCAAAAGAAGAACACTTTGAAGTGCAGTGGTTCCATGCTTATTCAAAATATCCAGCAGGTTATGGTATTAACACATATGATGGTCCAAATGGAAATTATAAAGGAAATGTAGATGGATCTTATCCATATGGCGTTTTTGCGAGAAAAGATGGTTATATCGATATTGGACAAAATACATGGGTAAAAGAAGAACATTTTAATGTAAGGTAATAACAAAGGATCTCTTTTTCTTTGATTATAAATATTAAATTTGAACATTAAGAAAAAATCTTATAAAAGGTGCTTTTTTAAGTGCCTTTTTATATTACTTATAAATAGAAAGGAAGATTATTATGGCAAAATTTATTTATCCAACAGATACAACGAGAGTAACAAGTGGTTTTAGGGGGAGCAGACCAGATCATCATGGGATAGACCTTGCTGAATCGGGCTATCATCCAATTTATGCAGCGGCTAGCGGACGAGTTAGTCGTTCTTATGTTTCATCCAGTTATGGTGAATGTATTATGATTGTGCACACTATTGATGGGATTACATGGGAAACGGTATATGCCCATATGCGTAGTGGTTCTCGAACAGTAAAAGAAGGTGATTCTGTTACACAAGGACAAACTATTGGGATTATGGGGAACACAGGGGATTCTAGTGGTCAACACTTGCATTTTGAATTGCATAAAGGGTCTTGGAACGTTAATAAGAGTAATGCTGTGAATCCATTAGATTACTTAGGAAAAGGAGAAGGTGGTGGTACAACTGATCCTTCTAATAAACCACTACAACCAAAAGGATTAGGAATTGCAACGTCTAAATACCCAGAAGGATCGGGTATCAATTTATATAGTGGCCCTGGAAAAGATGCTTGGTTCACAGGTAATGTCATTAATACAAAAATGCCATATTTAATTATAGATGCTGCTTGGTATGGTGGAAATGAAAAAATGTTGTGCCTAGGTTGGGAAGCATGGGCGAAAGAAGAGCACTTTGAAATAGAGTGGTTTCATGCTTATTCAAAATATCCAGCAGGTTATGGCATTAACACATATGACGGTCCAAATGGAAATTATAAAGGAAATGTAGATGGATCTTATCCATATGGAATTTTTGCAAGAAAAGATGGTTATATCGATATTGGACAAAATACATGGGTACAAGAAGAGCATTTTAATGTAAGATAATATCTTTAAATCTGCACGTATTAAGTAGGATGAAAAAACTTGTTATCATACCTCTTGAGATGAGAGTAATATCTGTAAAATGCTGGGCGGAATATAGAGTGGAAGTTTTGAAAGAGCAACTGATGTAAAAGGTTGCTCTTTTTCCTTTTTGAATATGAGGATTATAACCCATTATATAAAATGCGGCATGTATGAGCATTTAATTTCTAGATGGACTTAATAATTCAATGGAATTTTACATGATAAAAAATAAAAGAAAAAGGAGATGTTCAGTAATGGAAATTAGAAGAAAATTAGTGGATCCAAGTAAATATAGTATAAAGTGTCCCAATACAATGACACCAGAATTCATTACAGTACATAATACGTACAATGATGCATCAGCAGAAAATGAGATATCGTATATGATTGGAAATAATAATTCAGTGTCGTTTCATGTTGCAGTAGACGACAAAGAAGCAGTGCAAGGTATTCCGTTTGATCGTAATGCTTGGCATGCCGGTGATGGTAACGGGAATGGTAATCGTAAATCTATCGGGGTTGAAATTTGTTACTCTTTAAGCGGTGGAGATAGATATTATAAAGCAGAAGATAATGCAGCAATTGTTATTGCTCAGCTAATGAAACAATTCAATATACCGATTAGTAACGTACGTACACATAAATCGTGGAGTGGAAAGCATTGCCCACACCGAATGCTCGATGAAGGAAGAGTGGATCAATTCATTGAGAAGATAAACAAAGCATTTAACAAAGATAATAATAAACCACTACAACCAAAAGGACTAGGAATTGCAACGTCTAAATACCCAGAAGGATCGGGTATCAATTTATATAGTGGCCCTGGAAAAGATGCTTGGTTTACAGGTCATGTCATTAATACAAAAATGCCATATTTAATTATAGATGCTGCTTGGTATGGCGGGAATGAAAATATGCTTTGCTTAGGTTGGGAAGCCTGGGCAAAAGAAGAACACTTTGAAGTGCAGTGGTTCCATGCTTACTCAAAATATCCCGCAGGTTATGGCATTAACACATATGATGGTCCAAATGGAAATTATAAAGGAAATGTGGATGGATCTTATCCATATGGGATTTTTGCAAGAAAAGATGGTTATATCGATATTGGGCAAAACACATGGGTAAAAGAAGAACATTTTAATGTGAGATAAGGATATGAGAGTAGGATCACTCGTATGATTCTCTTTAATTTTTGAAAAGGAGATGAGAACGATGGAAGAACAAATCTTCAATTCAATGATTCAACAAGGAGCATTCGCAGCTTTATTTGTATGGATGCTGTTTACTACGCAAAAAAAGAATGAACAGCGCGAAGAACAATATCAAAAAGTTATTGAAAAAAATCAACAGGTCATTGAAGAACAAGCAAAAGCATTTAGTTCGTTGTCGAAGGATTTATCAGATGTTAAGCGAAAAATCTTGGGGAACGATGATGAGAAATAAAATATGGTATTAAAGTATTTGTCACGTATGCAGGTTCTCAAATAGGAATTCGATTAATATATAATAATGAGAAAAAGCCCTAATACCGATAAGTATTGGGGCTTTTTCTCATTAGCTATAGTGAATAAGGTGTGGTGGATTCTTCAAGAGGAAAGAGTGAATGAAGTTTAATATTAATGTAAATGAAATGAAACCTTGAATGCTGCTCAGTTATAACGCAGTCTTATTCAGAATTTCGTTAGTTCATTTTCTAAATTTAGGGAATAAATATAGCTTAGTACCTTGCAATAAATAATACTAAGTGGTATATTATGGATAAAGTAGGTACCGTGTATTGAACAGTACTGAGATAGGGAAGGAGGATGGCGCTTGAACGTTCAGTTTAAAAAAGGTGTGCTTGAACTTTGTGTATTAGCACTTGTAAAACGTAAAGATAGTTACGGTTATGAACTTGTTCAGCAAATTTCTAATAAATTTTTAATATCGGAAGGGTCAGTATACCCTTTATTACGTCGTTTGACGAAAGAAGGGTATTTTCAAACGTATTTAAAGGAATCTACGGAAGGGCCACCTCGTAAATATTATCAATTAACAGAGCAAGGGGAGACGCAATTTCATTTGTTAGTAACAGAATGGCGTGATTTTGCGAAAGGGGTACAAGAAATTATTGAAGGGGTGGAATGGGATGAGTAAAGAAGGGTTTCTTAAAGAATTATCAAGTTATCTTAGAAAGTTACCAGAGGAAGAGAGGCAAGATATTTTATTGGATTATGAAGAGCACTTTCAGTTTGGACTAGAAGAAGGGAAAACTGAATCGGAAATAATACAGGGCCTTGGTTCTCCGAAAGTAATCGCGAAAGAATTACTTGCGATGTATCGCTTTGATGAAATGAAAAAAAATCCATCGACTTCAAATGTGACAAGAGCTGTTATGGCAGCGATTGGACTTAGTTTGTTTAATTTTATTATTGTGTTAGGCCCGTTAGTCGCAATTATTGCTTTTATATTTTCTTTTTGGATCGGTGGTATTGCTAGTGTAGTAACACCATTTTTCGTTATTGGAAAAGTATTTATGGGTACTTTTATATGGTTGGATCTTTTCGTTAGTATAACGTTTGTTGGAGTAGGTTTATTGTTATGTATTATCGCTTTTTATAGTACAAAGTGGTTTAAGAGATTGTGTGTACGATATGTAATATGGAACTTCAAAATGATAAAAGGAGAGTAAATGATGAAAAAACTATTTTTAATCGCTATCGCTTGTATCATTATTGGAGTAATAGGAATTTCCCAAACATATGAAAAAGCAGTACAGACTGCTGAAAAAGGCGATAAAGAAAATGTAATTAAAAACGAAACATTAAAAAATATAGAAGTTAAGTTAGATGCCGGGGATATTATTGTCCAAAAATCTCCTGACTCTTCTTTTTATGTAAAGCAATCGGGAGATGTACGTAAACAAGAGATTCGTATCGCAGAAGATGGTGACACATTAAAAGTTATTGGGGAAAGAGAAAAAGGTGCTTCATTTGATTTTTCTTTTTACGATTTTAGGTTTCAAACGTCTAAATTGACTCTCCTTGTGCCCGAACGCTCTTACCAAGATGTAAAAGTAAATTCATCTGCTGGACAAATCGAAATGAGTGATGTGAAAAGTGATAGCGTAAGTGTTAGAACACTTGCTGGAGAAGTAGAGTTGAAACAAGTAACGGCTAAGAATGTGGAGGGATCGACAAAAGCTGGTGAGGTGAACTTTAAGAAGGTATTAGGGAAAGTGACCGCAAAAACAACAAGTGGGGAAATAAATATTCAAGATCATGATTCTAAGTATAATCTAGAAGCAATTTCAACTGCGGGAGATATAGATATTACTTTATCGGAAAAACCACAAGATGCGGTAATTACTGGGCAAAGTGCTGCGGGAGATGTAACAATTTTTAATGAAGAAAATAAAAATGTAACAATTGGAAATGGTAGTAAAAAGATTAGCGGTAAAACGGCTGCTGGAGATGTGACGATTGAAACTCGTTAATAAGAAATAGAATGCATGGAAATCTATCAAAATACAAAAAGAAGATAATTACCGTATGTAAATAAGGTAATTATCTTCTTTTTATTATTTTTAATGTAAATCACGATATACGCCAATTACTTTCCCGATAACTGACACTTGTTTTAAAATGATAGGTTCTAACGAAGAATTTTCTGGTTGTAGACGGAAATGGTCTTTTTCTTTATAGAAACGTTTAACAGTTGCTTCGTTATCTTCTGTTAAAGCGACTACAATTTCACCATTATATGCAGACTGTTGTTGGCGAACAACAACTAAATCTCCATCGAAAATACCAGCTTCAATCATACTATCTCCAGAAATACGTAACATGAACACTTGGTCTGCTCCAGCAACAATACTAGCTGGAAGTGGGAAATGTTCCTCTACGCTTTCGACCGCCGTAATTGGTAAACCAGCAGTAACTTTTCCGACAATTGGAACTTGAATAACAGATTGTGTTTCCGTATCCATTCGGTCTTCGCCTAAAATTTCAATGGCACGTGGTTTTGTTGGATCGCGTCGAATGTATCCTTTTTCTTCTAATCGTGATAAATGTCCGTGCACTGTAGAACTAGAAGCGAGGCCGACTGCTTGACCAATTTCACGTACGGAAGGTGGATATCCTTTTTCTTGTACTTTTAGCTTAATAAAGTCGAGAATGTCTTGCTGGCGTTTCGTTAACTTTTCCATGTTTTCTAACACCTCGTTTTCTTTCATTTTTCTTATTAATAAGTATAACATGTGAAAAAACATTCTACAAACATAAGTTCGAACAAATGGCGGATTTATGTTACACTATAGGGAAATAATAGGGAGAAAGAGGGGTTCAAAATGAATGCAATTATTTATGCACGTGTGAGTACAACGAAAGAAGCGCAAGAAACATCATTGTTACGTCAAAAAGATGAATTATTGCATTTAGCTGAGCGCTATCAAATGAATGTTACTAAGGTGATTGAAGAGCAGGCTAGTGGATATACAATTGAACGTGACGGTATATTAGAGGTGTTGGATACAATTCGAGACGAACAAATTGATGTGTTACTTATACAAGATGAAACGCGCCTTGGTAGAGGAAATGCGAAGATCGCATTAATGCATTGCTTACATAAAGAAGGCATAAAAGTATATACGCATACACATAATGGTGAATTACAATTATCGGATTCTGATTCGATGGTATTAGATATTATTGGTATTGTTGAAGAATATCAAAGAAAGATTCATAACTTGAAAATTAAACGAGGCATGCAACGTGCAGTAGAAAAAGGTTATCGTCCAGAAAATAATTTAAAAAATCGTCATTTAAGTGTAGGAAGAGAGAAAAAAGAAGTGCCAATTGAGGAAATTGTACGTTTGCGAAAAAGTGAACTCACGTTTGAAGAAATCGCAGCAACATTACGTGGATTTGGTCATAATGTTTCAAAGGCGACTGTACATCGTAGATATGTAGAGTATACGAAGCAATTGCTTGATAAAGAAGAGTAACTATTGTATGATAATAATCAGTTTTGATTAGAAGGGGGATTCGAGATGATTAATCACGAACTCGTTGAACGCATTAACTTCTTAGCGAAAAAAGCAAAAGCTGAAGGTTTAACTGAAGAAGAGCAACGTGAGCGTCAATCGCTACGTGAACAATATTTAAAAGGATTTCGTCAAAATATGTTAAACGAACTTAAAGGTATTAAAGTTGTTAACGAAGAAGGTACAGATGTTACACCGACGAAATTAAAAGCTTTAAAAAAGCAAGATAATGCAAAATTAAATTAAAAGATGGGCGAAGCCCATCTTTTTTATTTGTAAAAATCGTTATTTAATAACTTTCCAGTTGTTATTAACAGTTGCTTCTATCGTTTTATGTTCCAATATATAATTAGCGATAAGTTCAGACATATCTATGGGTATATCTTTTACTACCGGTTTGTTTTGAAACATAAAAAAATTTCCCCCGCCACTTGCACGATAATTATTCATTACAACGTCATATTCTTCATTCATATTAAGAGGAGCACTGTTATGCTGTAAAGATTCTACTCTTTCACCAATTGGTTTTGAAATGTTTAATACGTATGAAATCCCTTCCCACATATCATAATTATAATGTTGTGGCTTTGGTTCTATGTAGATAGGACTTACGGTGATTGATCCATCTGTTTTTAATGTGAAATAAGAAGCAGAGAGTTCAAGAGCATCTTTTATATCTGCTCCAGTTATTCTAATTACTTTTAATGTGTTTGGATAAATATAATTAGAAACGATATCACGCATTGTTACATGTTCAGGGAAACCTGAAGATGTATTATGGAACAAACTTGTACAAGAAATTGATACATTAGCTATATTCATCTGTATTTTATTTATGAATTCGATAAAAGGATGATCATGCAAACGAGTTTGCATAGCATCTGAAATTTGCATGTCCCCCTGAATGATTCCAATAGGTTGATCAAGCCACTTTTGTGTTTTCTCTTCGTAATCGGCTACCAATGAAAGTACATCTTGGTCCGCCTCAACTCCTTGTACAGATAATAATTCAGAAGAACTCTCTTTTTTCACCCATTTATGTTTTGTTTTTTCGAATGTTATTTTTACTTTTCCAACTGAGTGTCCATTGCATCCAGTCTGTAAAATTGTTACACCGTTAGCCATCGTATGAGAAATTTCTCGGTGTTGATGACCTGTTAGTAAAAGATCTATACCTTCAATTTCATGGCACATTGCATATCCTTGGTTTTCTCCTGTTAACACTTCAGTCGGTACCCCGGTTTGTAAATCTCGTTCAACTCCCCCGTGATACGCTACGACTAGTAAATCTGGTTTCTCATGTTTGCGAATGTAAGAAACCCATTCTTTTGTAGTCTTTAATGCATCTTCAAATAGTAAATCTTTAATGTGATGGGGTTGTTCCCAATTGGGAATGTAATGCGTTGTCACTCCTAAAATAGCAATTTTTATATTTGATTCAATATGTTTTATTACATATGGTTTCCCGAAATAAGGTTTTTTACTGTTTTTATCTAAAATGTTTGCTGATAGGTACGGGAAGTTCGCAGTAGTCACAGCATTATTTAATATATCCATCCCGTAATTAAATTCATGATTGCCGATAATTGCAGCGTCATACTGTAAGTAATTCGCTAATAAGGACATTGGGTTTTTTTTGTTTTTTTCGTATGTAACATAATGATAAGTAAATGGTGTGCCTTGAATAAAGTCGCCATTATCAATTAAAAGAACGTTTGTATTTTGGGAACGTTCTTTTTTTATAAGAGTAGAAATTTTAGCTAAACCAAGTTCTGCTGGGGAGTTATCTTGGTAGTGAATAGGATAAACAGTGCCATGTATATCGCTTGTTAATAAGATGTTTAAAGTTACAGTTTGATTTTGTTCCAATATGACTCACCTTTTCTATTGTTATCTTCCAATTCATCATATCAAATATGTGAAGAGAATTTTAATGTGAGTGTATAGAATGTGTAAAGATTCTGTAAATAATCAATTATTTGTAAAAATATGTGATATATTTCTTCATGTTTATGAAAGGTTATTTTATAACAATGAAAAATGGAGGCATTAACATGTTGAAAAAAGTTTTTGCAATGAGCACAACAGTTGTACTAGCAGCGGGATTATTAAGTGGCTGCGGGACGAAAGAGTCAAGTGCAAGTAAAAATGAAGATACGAAAAAAGGGTATGTACCGAAGACTTTAAATGTTCAATTTGTTCCTTCTCAAAATGCGGATACGTTAGAGGCGAAGGCAAAACCGCTTGAGAAGCTATTAAGTGATAAGTTGAATATTCCAGTAAAAGTTAGTATTTCAACGAACTACAATACAATTGTAGAAGCGATGGCATCTAAACAAGTAGATGTAGGATTTTTACCGCCAACAGCGTACGTATTAGCACATGAAAAGAAGGCTGCAAATGTAATTTTACAAGCACAACGTTTTGGAGTAGATGATGAAACGGGAGCCCCTACAAAGGATTTAGTAGACTTTTATAAATCTGAGTTTGTTGTTAAAAAAGACTCTAATATGAATAGTGTAAAAGATTTAAAAGGTAAAAAGATTGGTTATCAAGATGTAACATCATCAGCAGGGTATGTATGGCCTGCAGCTGTTCTATTAAAAGAGGGAATTGATCCGTTAAAAGATGTGAAACCTGTTACATTAAAAGGTCACGATCAGTCGCTTATTGCTCTTTTAAATGGTGACGTAGATGCGGCTGTTGTATTCCAAGATGCTCGTAATATTGTAAAAAAAGATTATCCGAATATATTTGGTCAAACGAAAATAGTGAAATTTACTGAGAAAATTCCGAACGATACAATTTCTGTACGATCTGATTTAGATGCAGAGTGGAGCAAGAAATTACAAGATGCTTTCATTGAAATTGGAAAGAATGAGGAAGGTCACAAAATCATTAAAGAAGTATATTCACATGAAGGATATGTTAAATCTGATGATAGTAAATTTGATATCGTTCGTGAATATGGGAAGAAAGTAAAAACGCAATAATACATATGGAAATGGCAGCTAGCTGAAAGGGGATGTTTTCAGTTAGTTTGCCGTTTTGAATACATAGAAGGTAGGTAAGATGTGTGATAGAGTTTCGAAATGTCTCCAAAGTGTATCCAAATGGTACAAAAGGATTGAATAATATAAACTTGAAAATTCAAAAAGGTGAGTTTGTTGTAATGGTCGGATTATCTGGAGCTGGAAAATCTACACTTCTCAGATCCGTAAATCGTCTTCATGAGATTACCGAAGGAGAAATCATTATTGAAGGTGAGTCTATTACTGCTGCAAAAGGAACAGATTTACGACGTATGCGTCGGGATATTGGTATGATCTTTCAAAGTTTTAATCTTGTAAAGCGATCAACAGTATTAAAAAATGTATTAGCTGGTCGTGTTGGATATCATTCCATATTGCGTACAACGTTAGGTTTGTTTCCGAAAGAGGATGTGGAGCTCGCATTTCAAGCGTTAAAAAGAGTGAATATTTTAGAAAAAGCATATGCACGTGCTGATGAATTATCAGGAGGACAACAACAACGTGTATCGATTGCTAGAGCATTGGCGCAAGAAGCGAAAATCATATTGGCAGATGAACCTGTTGCGTCGTTAGATCCACTTACGACAAAGCAAGTATTAGATGACTTAAAGAAAATTAATGAAGATTTTGGAATTACAACAATTGTAAACTTACATTCTATTGATTTAGCTAGGCAATATGCGACGCGTATTATTGGATTACATGCAGGCGAAATTGTTTTTGATGGTTTAGTAGAAGAGGCAACTGATGAAAAGTTTGCTGAAATTTATGGGGACGTAGCTCAGAAAAGCGAATTATTAGAGGTGGCAGTAAAATGAATGACGTGACGATATATTCAAATGAAATACCGAAGCCGCCGAGTAAATTGAAACATATGTTAACGTTTATTTTAGTTATTTTAATGCTGTGGAGTAGTAGTGTACAGGTAGATGCATCATTTTCAAAACTGGTAGATGGTTTTCCAAATATGGTAGATCTATTGAAAGAAATGGTGCCACCTGATTGGAGTTATTTTCAAGTTATTACAACAGTGATGTTAGATACAATACGTATGGCGATTATTGGGACGACTTTAGGGTCGATTTTAGCTATTCCACTGGCACTGTTTGCGGCAAGTAATGTGTTTACTAGTACATTTTTATACAGTCCAGCTCGATTGATTTTAAATTTTATTCGAACGATACCAGATTTATTATTAGCGGCAATTTTCGTAGCTATTTTTGGAATAGGACCACTTCCGGGTATTTTGGCTCTTACTTTTTTCTCAATTGGGCTTGTGGCAAAATTATTGTACGAGTCAACTGAATCAATTGATCCAGGCCCGTTAGAGGCGATGACAGCAGTAGGAGCAAATAAAGTGCAATGGATTGTTTATGGGGTAATTCCGCAAGTGAAAGCACATTTTGTCTCCTATGTTCTATATACATTTGAGGTGAACGTACGTGCAGCAGCTGTCTTAGGTTTAGTAGGAGCGGGTGGTATTGGATTATATTATGATCGTACACTTGGATTTTTACAATATCAACAAACTGCATCTATAATTATTTATACCCTTATTGTTGTTTTGTTAATTGACTACATTAGTACATTGTTGCGGGAGAAACTATAATGAATAGAACGACGATGATTGTGCCAAAACCGAAGAAACCGAGTATATATCGCTGGATTATTTTAATAGCACTTACAGTTGTATATGTATGGGCCTTTTCAGGAGTGCCATTAGAGGGGATAAAGGACACAGCAGGTGAAATCACGAAAGCAATTATGACAGGGATATTGAATCCAGACTGGTCGTATGTATCTTTGCCAGATGGTGAAGATTTATTACATGGATTAATTGATACGTTGGCAATTGCGATATTAGGTACATTTATTTCTGCATTTTTATCTGTTCCGTTTGCCTTTTGGGCGGCAACGAATATGAGCAGTGGGAAATTAACTTCAGGATCTGGAAAATTTGTACTTAGTTTTGTTCGTACGTTTCCTGAATTAGTTATGGCTCTTTTATTTATAAAAGCTGTTGGTCCAGGCTCTTTTGCAGGAGTATTAGCCTTAGGATTACATTCTATTGGAATGTTAGGAAAACTATATTCAGAAGGAATTGAAAACATAGATAAAGGACCCACGGAAGCGTTACTAGCAACAGGAGCAAACCGTTTTCAAATACTTTGGTATGCAGTATTGCCACAAGTGTTACCAGACTTTCTATCGTATACGTTATACAGGTTCGAAATTAATGTACGATCTGCTGCGATTTTAGGGGTTATCGGAGCAGGAGGGATTGGTACACCTTTAATTTTTGCGCTGAGTTCACGGAATTGGTCTCGTGTTGGTATTATTTTATTAGGTATTATTTTAATGGTAATTATAATTGATTTGATTTCAAGTTCGATTCGGAAAAGGATTGTTTAACTTATTTGAAAAGCATCGAAGTTAGATGCTTTTTATATTTTTAAAAACGTATTTAAAAACGTAAGTATAGAAGAAATTTGTATAAATATACAGATAATTCTCTTTCTTTTTAAAATAAAAATAATGAAAAAGTATGTCATATTGAATACCCATACATTCCCGGAATCATTGATTTTTTTATAAAAAATCAAAAAAACATCAACATATTTGTCGATACATGTTGTATAATCTTGCGTGGGAAGCTATCATATAAATGTATAAAACGTTTACTAATATAAGCGAAGGGAAGAATAGCATGTCACATTCAATCGAACAACTTTCTATCAACACGATTCGCACATTATCCATCGATGCGATTGAAAAAGCAAACTCTGGTCACCCAGGAATGCCAATGGGTGCAGCACCAATGGCTTATACATTATGGACTCAATTTATGAAACACAATCCAAATAACCCAACGTGGTTTAACCGTGATCGTTTCGTATTATCTGCAGGTCATGGTTCAATGTTATTATACAGCCTACTTCACCTATCTGGTTATGATGTAACAATGGATGACTTAAAGAACTTCCGTCAATGGGGAAGCAAAACTCCAGGACATCCTGAGTATGGTCATACAGCTGGTGTAGATGCAACGACTGGTCCACTTGGACAAGGTATTGCAACTGCTGTAGGTATGGCAATGGCAGAAAGACATTTAGCTGCTAAATATAACCGTGATGCGTATAATGTAGTAGATCATTATACATACGCTATTTGTGGTGATGGAGATTTAATGGAAGGCGTTTCTGCTGAAGCATCTTCATTAGCTGCTCATTTACAATTAGGTCGTCTTGTTGTGCTTTACGATTCAAACGATATTTCATTAGATGGCGATTTAAATCGTTCATTCTCTGAAAGTGTAGAAGATCGTTACAAAGCATACGGATGGCAAGTAATCCGTGTTGAGGATGGAAACGATATTGAAGCAATCGCGAAAGCAATTGAAGAAGCGAAAGCTGACGAAAAACGCCCAACGCTAATTGAAGTAAGAACGACAATTGGTTTCGGTTCTCCAAACAAATCAGGAAAATCAGCTTCACATGGTTCTCCACTTGGTGTAGAAGAAACAAAATTAACGAAAGAAGCATATGCTTGGACTGCTGAGCAAGACTTCCATGTAGCAGAAGAAGTATATGACAACTTCCGTAAAACAGTACAAGATGTTGGTGAAACTGCGCAAGCTGAGTGGAACACGATGCTAGGTGAATATGCGCAAGCATACCCAGAATTAGCAAACGAATTCCAAGCAGCAATGAACGGTCAACTTCCAGAAGGTTGGGAGCAAAACTTACCAACTTATGAATTAGGATCAAAAGCAGCAACTCGTAATTCTTCTGGTGCTGTAATTAATGCAATTGCAGAGTCTGTACCATCATTCTTCGGTGGATCTGCTGACCTTGCTGGTTCTAACAAGACATACATGAATAACGAAAAAGACTTTACAAGAGATGATTACAGCGGTAAAAACATTTGGTACGGTGTACGTGAGTTCGCAATGGGTGCAGCAATGAACGGTATTGCACTACATGGCGGTTTAAAAACTTACGGTGGTACGTTCTTCGTATTCTCTGATTACTTACGCCCAGCAATTCGCCTTGCAGCATTAATGCAATTGCCAGTAACGTATGTATTCACACATGACAGTATCGCTGTTGGTGAAGATGGTCCAACGCATGAACCAATCGAGCAATTAGCAGCGCTTCGTGCAATGCCAAATGTTTCTGTTATCCGTCCTGCTGATGGTAACGAATCTGTTGCAGCTTGGAGACTAGCTTTAGAATCTACAAACAAACCAACTGCTTTAGTATTAACTCGTCAAGACCTTCCAACATTAGAAGGTGCAAAAGAAGATACGTATGAAAAAGTAGCAAAAGGTGCATATGTAGTTTCGGCAAGCAAGAAAGAAACGGCTGATGTAATCTTACTTGCAACTGGATCTGAAGTAAGCCTAGCTGTTGAAGCTCAAAAAGCATTAGCAGTAGACGGCGTTGACGCAGCTGTTGTCAGCATGCCATCTATGGATCGCTTCGAAGCTCAAACTGCAGAGTACAAAGAATCTGTATTACCAAAAGCAGTAACAAAACGTTTCGCAATTGAAATGGGTGCTACATTCGGATGGCACCGTTACGTAGGTCTTGAAGGAGATGTGTTAGGTATCGATACATTCGGTGCTTCTGCTCCTGGTGAGAAGATTATGGAAGAGTATGGATTTACTGTAGAGAACGTTGTTCGTAAAGTAAAAGAAATGCTTTAATGATTTCAGAAAAATCTCTCCAGCATGGAGAGGTTTTTCTATGTAAATGAGTTTTTTCGACAGAAAAAGTTTTTTATCTCTCCGCAGTCAGACAATCATTGCAAACTTTCTTATATATAATGAAGAGAAAAGGTTGTCCAGATTGGGAGTGGAAAAATGAAAACGTATGAATTGTATTTAATTCAAGAGGATATTGCGAAAGCTTATTTTGGTCGTGAATATTTGTTTTTTGATTTATTTGCTCGATTTTCAGAATCTGGGTCCCTTTCGGAGAAAAAAGTGTTATATAAGCAAATGATGTATATAACGATGCCATTGCAAGTAATGAAAATTCATCATAAATTAGAACAAGCTTTGCGCGTTCTTGGTAAATATGATAGAACACATCATACACATACACTTTATACGGGAGCGGAGTACGGCGAAATAATGGTGAAACCGCACTATATTCGTATGAATACCTCTGGAAATGTCTCTATGGAAACGACATTCTTTGAGGTGTTAAGAAAGTGTGAATTAACATTTTTAGCGATGGATTATGAAAATACAAAGTACGGATGGCTGAATCCTCTAAAACAAGTACGAACATATGTGTAAAAAATGTCGAATTGTATCTTGTCTTATTGAAAAGGTTTTAGTACACTGTAAGGTAGACAACATGAAGGAGGAAAATATATGCCAATTTGGTTAGGTATTCTAGTGGGCGTAGTAGCACTAGTAGCAGGCGTGGCGTTAGGATTTTTCATTGCCCGCAAATACATGATGAATTACTTACAAAAAAATCCACCAATTAACGAACAAATGTTAAAAATGATGATGATGCAAATGGGACAAAAACCTTCCCAAAAGAAAATCAATCAAATGATGAGCGCGATGAACAAGCAACAAATGAAATAAGCGCTAAAAGACACTCGCTAAGAGTGTCTTTCTTTTTGTTAGTTATAGTTTTTAAAACTTTTAAAAATTCTGTATTTTTGGTAAACTGAAAACATCGCTCATTTTAAGGGAGGAGGAAAAAAATGAAAGTATTTATGAATTTAGCGTGTTTTTTTAAACAAGAAAAACGAGCGTACATAACTGGAATTATTTTATTGTTTGGCGTTGCACTTCTAGAACTTGTAGCACCAAAAGTAATTGGAATCGTTGTAGATGAAATTAATGATGGAACATTGACGACCGATAAGTTACTAAAATGGGTTGTATTATTAGTAATTGTAGGTATTACGATGTACATATTACGTTACATATGGCGTATTATGATTTTCGGGTCTTCATTAAAATTAGCTCGCCAATTACGAAAAAATTTATATGAACATTTTACAAAGATGAGTCCATCTTTCTATCAGTCAAATCGAACAGGTGATTTAATGGCACATGCGACCAATGATATTCAAGCGATCCAGCAAACTGCTGGAGCGGGTGTTTTGACGCTTGTTGACTCATTAGCTGTCGGAGGATGTGTACTCGTAGCGATGGGTTTTACAATTAGTTGGAAGTTAACATTATTAAGTTTAATTCCAATGCCGATTGTAGCCATTTCGACAAATTATTATGGAACGTTATTACATAAAAGGTTTCATAAAGCACAGCAATCGTTTTCGGAAATCAATGATAAAGTGCAAGAGAGTATGAGTGGGATGAAGGTAATCCGGTCTCTTGGACAAGAGAAAGAAGATTTGCAGGCGTTTCGAAAAAAATCAGAAGATGTTGTACATAAAAATGTGTTAGTTGCACGTATTGATTCGTTATTTGATCCGACAATCTCTCTTATCGTTGGATTTTCTTTTTTAATCGCAGTATGTTATGGATCGGTATTAGTTGTAAGAGGTGAATTAACAGTAGGTGATCTCGTTACATTTACGACATATTTAGGTACCCTCGTTTGGCCAATGTTAGCGTTTGGGTGGTTGTTCAATATTATGGAGCGTGGGCGTGCATCATATGACCGTGTAGAAAAAATTCTTTCACAAAAATCAGATGTAGTAAATAGCGAAAATGCTGTACATACAATAGCGAGCGGTAATGTTTCGTTTGCCGTTGATTCATTTTCGTATAAGAAAAATGAATTGTTACATTTAACCGATATTCACTTTGATTTGAAGAAGGGTGAAACACTAGGAGTTGTAGGACGTACAGGCGCAGGGAAAACGACTTTATTAAAATGTTTAATCCGTGAGTATGATCATTTTAATGGTGAATTAAAAATTGGGAAGCGAGATATTCGAGATATAACACTTCATGGTGTCCGTTCTGCCATTTCATACGTGCCGCAAGATCATTTTTTATTTTCAGCAAGTATTGGTGAGAATATTGCCTTTGGAAAGGCGGATGCTACATATAATGAAATTACCGAAGCTGCAGAGATTGCTTGTATTCATAATGACATCCTCCAATTTTCAGAAGGATATGAAACAGTAGTAGGGGAAAGAGGTGTTTCGTTATCTGGTGGTCAAAAACAGCGAATCTCTATTGCTCGTGCTTTATTAACAAATGCTGAAATTTTAATTTTGGATGATTGTTTATCAGCAGTAGATGCAAAAACAGAAGAGACGATTTTAAGTGCCTTAAAGAGGGAAAGAGCAGGGAAAACGACGATTATTACTGCACACCGATTAAGTGCAATTCAGCATGCCAATCTTATTCTTGTTGTTGATGAAGGTAGAATTGTACAAAGAGGTACACATGAGGAATTAATGAAGGAAAACGGCTGGTATAAGGAAATGTATGAAAGCCAGCAATTAGAAGCTTTAGTCGAGAAAGGAGGCGTATGATGGTAGAGAAGAAGCGAAGTGATTTAAGTAGATTGCTTTCCTATATGAAGCCATATAAAGGGTTGCTATCTTTAGCATTTATCTTTTTAGTTGGTGCGACAGTAACGGAAATGATGGGTCCTTTTTTAATTAAACAATTCCTCGATGAACACCTAGTACCGCGGGATTTTGAACGATCAGCGCTCGTTACTTTATTTGTAATTTACATAGTTGCTCATTTATTAAAAGTATTATTTACGTATTTAAATCTATTGTACTTTCAGAACATTGCTTTTAAGATTGTTCAAGATATGCGAGTTGAAGTATATGAACATGTTCAAAAGCTGTCATTAAGTTTCTTTGATCGTACGCCAATTGGTACGCTCGTATCTCGTATAACGAATGATACGGAAGCGATTAAAGATTTTTATGTCAGTGTATTATCAACATTTGTGAAAAATGTAGTCTTTTTAGTAGGCATTTTAGTAGCGATGTTTTTATTAGATGTAAAATTAGCGCTATTTTCTCTCGTATTAATTCCGATAATGTTTGCGATTATGGTATTATATCGCCGGAAAAGTGCAGCTTTTTATTTAGAAGTACGTAATCAACTAAGCGTGTTAAATGCAAAGTTGAACGAGTCCATACAAGGAATGAATATTGTTCAAGTGTTCAGACAAGAAAAACGTATGAGAAAAGAGTTTGAAGAAGTGAATAATAAACATTATAGTGCAGGGCGACGTACTTTGAAGTTAGACGCATTACTTTTACGACCAGCTACGGATTTAGTGCATATTGTAGCTATTGCGTTAGTACTAGGTTTATTTGGGATTGATGCTTTAAAGAGCCCTGTTGAAGTAGGAGTTTTATATGCTTTTGTTAACTATATACATCGTTTCTTCCAACCTGTAAATGAGATGATGATGAAATTGTCCTTTTTCCAACAGGCACTTGTTTCGTCATCACGTGTATTTCATTTAATGGACGAGAAAGATTTAGCACCGGTTCAAAAAGGCAATGAGAATCCTCAAGTCGTGGATGGAGATATTGAATTTAAAAATGTTACTTTTTCATATGATGGAAAGCGTGACGTTTTAAAAAATGTATCATTTCACGTGAAACAAGGGCAAACGGTTGCTTTTGTTGGGCATACTGGTAGCGGAAAAAGTACGATTATGAATTTGTTAATGCGATTTTATAATATTAAGTCAGGAAATATTGTAATAGACGGTGTAGATTTAGAAAAATTTGAAGAACGAGAAATTAGAAAGAAAATAGGACTCGTATTGCAAGATGCATTTTTATTTGCTGGAAATGTAAAGCAAAATATTCGTATGTATAATGAAGAAATTACGGATGAAGAAGTAAAAGAAGCTGCTCGATTTGTGCAAGCGAATACGTTTATTGAAAAGTTACCAAAACAGTATGAAACAGAAGTAGTAGAAAGAGGTGCAGCATTTTCAAGCGGTCAACGACAATTAATTGCTTTTGCTAGAACGATAGCAACGAATCCGAAAGTATTAGTATTAGATGAAGCAACAGCTAATATCGATACAGAAACAGAAGAGGCTATTCAAACAGCGTTGCAACAAATGCGAAAAGGTAGAACGACGATAGCCATTGCGCATAGGTTATCTACAATTCAAGATGCAGATCAAATTTTTGTGATGCATGATGGAGAGATAGTAGAAAGAGGAACACATCAAGAATTACTAAGTGAGCAAGGTTTGTATTATAATATGTACTTGCTACAAAATAAAGTGAGTTTGCAAAAGGCCTTGTAACACAAGGTCTTTTTTATTTTGTATACAAAATATGTTTACTCTTTGTTTCTATAGCATAAATGTCGTGTCCTCTTATGAAACTTGTACATATTGTATGTATACGAAGTAAAAAAATTGATAGGAGATTTTATATGTAAAACAGATCAAGTTCAAATGTTACGTTTATTGATGTGTCTCATTGGGAAGGGAATATTGATTGGAATGCAGTGAAGGCATCTGGAATTCCAGCAGCGTATGCAAAAGCGACAGAAGGTGTAAACTACATTGATCCTACTTTTACTAAAAATGTACAAGCAGCCCGAAGTGCGAATGTATTAATTGGTGCATACCATTTTGCACGTCCAGAACAAAATGATGCAATTTCAGAGGCGAAATATTTTGTGAGTATATTACAAAGTAACCAGACAGACTTAATGCCAGTTCTGGATTTAGAATCACCAACAGATCCGAGCAACAGTAATTTAACTGGTAACGCTATATCGAATTGGGCAAGAAGCTTCATAAATTATGTGAAACAGGCTACTGGAAAAGATGTAATGTTATATACAGGAGTTTGGTATATTAATGAGTTCAGAATTAGCGGATTAAGTGATATACCGCTTTGGATTGCTAAATACTCGAGTACAACGCCTGCTGATGCTGGTGGATGGACAGCGTGGACAGCGTGGCAGTACACAGATTCTGGACAAATTTCAGGCGTAGGAAATTGTGATGTATCAGCTGCAGTTTCATTAGAAGCTTTAAAAGGGAATGGAGCAAGTGGTGGAGGTAATGTTTCCCCGCCTAATAATGCAACTCCAGTGTACGGGGTTGCTATAATTAATGGAGATAATGTGAATTTGAGAAGTGGACCATCTTTACAGTCTAGTGTAATTCGCCAATTGAATCGTGGCGAAACATATGAAGTTTGGGGAGAACAAGATGGATGGCTTTGTTTAGGGACAAATCAGTGGGTATATAATGATCCGAGTTATATTCAGTATAAACATTATGTGGCGACTATTACTGGTGATAATGTAAATTTGCGTGATGCTCCATCATTAAATGGAAATGTTATAAGATAGTTACATCAGGGTGAATCGTATCGAGTATGGAGTAAGCAAGATGGATGGCTTTGCTTAGGGACAAATCAATGGATATACTACGATCCGAGTTATATTCAGTATGGTGTACAATAGAGTGAAAATAAAAGGTGCCCCGTCAGAGGTGCCTTTTATTAAAAATATACAACTTTTACAAAGTCTATATCGAAACCATAGTATACTATAGTAGAAATATTTATAAAAAATAATCGAAAATGAAATAAAGGAGTAAAAATATGAATTATGTGCTAATAGGTGCGATTTTAATATTATTAGCTGTAGCATTTGTGCTGTTTTATAAAAATAAACAGTTAGAATCAGAGAGTCAGCAAGTAGAATTTGAAAAGAAACAAGCGATTGAAACGTATAAAAATGAAATTGCAGCTACAGTGATAGAGCATAAAGAACAACAAAATAATTTAAAAAATATGGAACAGAAAAAATACAATGATTTACAAGTAAGTGCAAATAGAGAAATTGAAAATATGCGTATGATGAAAAATCAATTAGCTATGCAGCATAGTAAAGAACGTAGTGAAATGCAAAATAAACATAATAACGAAATACATATGTTTCAAAAATTAATTGCAAATTTACGAGAATATACTAAAAACGGTGCTGAAATGAATACGTACGAAACATTACATTATATGAAGCGAGGATTCATAGAGCAAGGTATCATATTAGATGCTGAAATTCAAGTCATGCCGAATGTTTTTATTAAAAATAATAGTGAAATAAACGATAATAGAATCCATCATCTCATCTTGTGCAAAACTGGTATTTATCTACTGGAGACGAAAGAATGGAACGAGAAATTAATTCATGGTTTAACGAAAGAAAATGCTGGTATATATTCATTTATGATTGATGAAATGGGTAAGTATCAACAAGAAGTTGATAAAGAAGAGACATTTGAATATATAGTAGGTAAAGATTCGTCAACTATACAAGTGAAAAATGAAGGGAATCCAGTATATAAGGCGAAGAAACTATCTAAAATTTTATACAATTGTTTGAATGAAATGCAGGCTAATAGTATAAAAGAAAAGGTAAAACCAGTTGTATATTTTTATAATAAAAATGGAAAAGCAATAGTAGACCTTTCTAGTGAGGAAACACCTAGATTAAAAGATCGGGAGCAAATTGTAACGTTCTTCAGAAATGAAATCTTAACAGGGACAGTAGTATATACAGAGCAAGAATTAGAACAGATTCGAGAAATGATTAGCCGGATGAACTATATAGTGAGTTAAAAGGGGAGATCTTTCTGAACGATATGCTGCGTAGCATTTTGTATGGCTATTTTTGTTTGTATATAGTAATGTACATTGTATTTATATTCGTCATTGATATGGTCCATATACCCTTAAGGGTAAGGAGCATTTTGGTAGTATTCATACCATTTGTTTTATTAGTCATGATTCAAAGGGTTATTTTATATGTTTCTAAAAATCGTAATGAAGAAAAGAAGCAAATGTTGGGGGTTTTAATAGTAGCACTCATACCATTAATAGTGTGCACTGTACAATTAAGTGTAAATGAATATACATCAAAGTTTAATCAGAATAGATGGTTAAATCATGCAGATAAGCGGGTACATATGGTAGATGATCTATTACAAAAATATAAATTAATAGGGAAATCAAATGAAGAAATTACACAATTGTTAGGAGCCCCAACGGAAACGAGAAGTGGGGAAGAAGGAGTTATCACTTTGTATTATCTTGGGACTGAACGTGGCTTTATTCCAATAGATAGCGAACAGCTTGTTTTACAATTTAATAGAGATGGTAAAGTTATGGAATATACGGTGTATAAAGATTAAAGAAACGTGGAGGGAAGCTATATGTTATAGCTTCTTTTTTATTTTTCAATATGTCAAGGAAGGGGGAGAAGGTTTTTGAGTGGAATAAGGAATGAAAGCGGAGGTGATGCATATATATAGATGCATTGGGTGATTATTCGCCCGATTGCTGAGGGTTAATAATCAATAAGTACGGACAAAAAACCTACTGATGAAAGTTTCACTTTATCATATTGTATAAATGAAAAGGAGGTAAGACGGTGAAAGCAATCCCGACTGATGTCCTGAGTAAAGAATTGATGGAAAGAGAAGGAGTTATATCTATTACAGTAAAGGAATTTGAAAAGATAGAAGTAGCTGGAGTAGTAGTCGCTGGTCCAGCGGTTATTTTGATTAATCAAGATTAAGTACATATCATTGAAATAAAAAGCATCCGTTTAGGATGCTTTTTATTTGTATGTAAGGATAAATATGATGGATAATTGTGTTACTGGAGGGAAAGTCTGTGGCAATTATTATAACAATGTTAGTAATGGGTATTTTATTAGGATTTGTTGGAGCTGGAGGAGCTGGGTTTATTATCGCGATACTCACTTTAGTATTCCATATTCCTATTCATGTTGCTCTTGCAACATCTTTAACCGCAATGGCGTTTACGACATTATCAGGTGTTGTCAGTCATTACCGTGAAGGCAATGTAGCACTTATTATAGGCGGGATTGTTGGGGGATTTGGCGCAATTGGCTCTTATATTGGTTCTAAATTTGGTTCACTTATACCAGCTCATCTTCTTCATTGGTTTACAGCTGGGATGTTATTTTTATCGGCAATTTTTATGTTTATTAAATTAATTATGTTCCAAAACAAAGAACAGTCGTCTTTATATAAACATAAAGAGTTTCCCGTTAACTACTTGTTGAAATGTATATGCCTTGGATTAGTTACTGGAATGATGGCTGGTTCATTTGGGATTGGTTCTGCACCGTTTATTCAACTTGGATTAATGGTTCTATTGGGACTAACGATTCAGCAATCTGTAGGGACAACGATGCTTGTTATATTACCGATTGCAATTGGAGGCGGGCTAGGATATAGTTCGGAAGGATATTTAGATTATATATTGTTATTGCAAGTATTAATTGGGACCATGTTAGGGGCATATATTGGCGCGAAGTTTACAAATTATGCACCGCGAATGCTTTTGAGGTTTTCGATGATTATGACACCGGTTTTAGCTGGATGTATGCTATTGATGGAATAAAGTGAAATTATAATAAGTAGGGGGGACTGCTTACAAATAGCGGGATAAAATTAATATAGCAAACTATTAATATATTTTACGAATGAATTATGTAGGTAATTCATATTTCCCATATAAAAGGATTTGTTTTAATATTATGAGTGTAAAGTTCGAGTATTCGAAGTACTACTTGAATTATATCCCTATCCCTTTTCTAAAAATGCGAACAAGTTTTGCCCTATTCTATTCAATAGTTAATTGCATAGAAATATATTGTTCGATGACCATTATGGAACGTACATAATGGGAAAATCCCGATCCTTAAAGAGGATGCCCCTAATCTTCATGTGAAAATATGATCGGATAAGAAAGCTGACCAATTGATGGTCAGCTTTCTTTTTGTTCAAAAACTATTTCTTCTTTAATTTCTGTTTGTAATAATAAAGCTTTTCCGAAACGACGTTTACATTCTGCACGCACTTTTTCAATGGCTAGTAGCTGAGTAGTGGCGGGAACGGTGACAATAGCTTGGCGAGGCTTTCGATTTTTTTCACAAAAGACACATTCCACAACATAATTAGAAATCATATTTTCATCCTTCCAGTTTTAATTTCTAAAAAGGGATTGTCTATGAAGTTGATGTAATTTTTCGTCATTGTTTTATTATTTTCCTCTTTTTTTCAAGGGGAAAATAAAAAAGAGGGCGAATTTTAGTAGGGGAGGGATGTTTATGGAGAGATGGATAGGTAGTGCAGCGGTATGTGTAAATGAAAGAAATGAAGTTTTAATGGTACTGCAGGGAAAAGAGGGAGAAGAAAAAAGGTGGTCTGTCCCAAGTGGAGGACTTGAAAAGGGAGAGACACTAGAAGAATGTTGTATTAGGGAAGTTTGGGAAGAAACAGGTTACAATGTGGAAGTTGTAAATAAAATATATGAAAAAGAGGGTATTACATACGGTGTTCCAGTGTATGTCCATTATTATTTTGTTAAACAAATAGGCGGTAATATGAAAATCCAAGATCCTGATGAGTTAATACATGAAATTGCTTGGAAAGGGATACATGAAGTTGAACAATTGTGTTTAGCTTTTCCAGAGGATTATGAATTGCTGTGCCAATATATAGATAAAGAAGCAAGTATGTAAATACTTGCTTCTTTAATGTATCCAAGACAAGAAAAGCGGAACGATAACTAAACTAGCGCCTGCTGTTAAAAGCATAGATAAACTTGCAATTGTTCCTTCCACAGGACCGATTTCGAATGCTTTTGATGTACCGGTTCCATTTGCGCTTGTTCCTAACATAATACCTTTTGCGATTGCTGTTTTAATACGGCAAATACGTATGAGAGAAGGACCGAGCAATGCTCCTGTTAAGGCAGTTAAAACGACAAATACAGCAGTTAATTGTGACATGCCACCAATCATTTCTGAAATAGCCATTGCGATTGGTGTTGTTACGATATGTGGCGCTAAACTATGTTCTAGTGATGAATCAATTTGAAAATAATTTGCTAGTAGTGCTGAAGTAATGACTGATAAAAACGAACCGACAATGACATTAAGTAAGATAGCCATTCCATGTTTCTTTAATAAATCAAAGTATTTATAGATTGGCCATGCAAAAGCAACTGTTGCGGGTTTTAATAATTCAGTTAACCAGTGACCACCAGATTCATATGTTTCATAAGGTGTATTTAATCCGAGCAATAAAGCAATTAAAATAATGGGACAGACGAGAAGAGGAGAAAGTAGACTCCAATTCCAACGTTGATACATTTTTTTTGATATCCAATATGTGAATAGTGTTAATAGTAAACAAAGAAATCCGATCATTGCGTTGATCCTTTCCGCTTTAGTAGCAATTCTGTTAAAAGTCCTGTAACTAAGGTAACGCAAAGAGTGCTAATCATAATAATTAAAATGAGATCGATTCCATATTGTGTTAGTGTATCTCTGTAACGTATGACAGCGACTGCAGAAGGGATGAAAAATAAAATAAGTTCTTTTAATAAAAAATCTGCTCCGTCCTGTATCCATTCTTTTTTAACTAGGTTAAATTTTAATGAAATTAATAATAAAAAAATACCGATTATACTTCCTGGAACTGGGAGGTGTGCCTGTTTTGCAATCCATTCACCTGTCCAAGCGAAAGAAAATAGTAATAAAATTTGTCCGCTTAACTTCCACCATTTCATACAGTAACCACCTCTTTCTTTTTTTACATAAAAATTGTAAAAAAGAATTAACAATTTCTACTATACGTTCATTCGAAATATTTGTCTAATATATAAATTATATGGTATTAATATATTAGACGTATTAATCGAAAGTGAAAAGGGTGTCCAAAAATGGAATTACGGCATTTGCAATATTTTGTTGTTGTGGCAGAAGAGTTACACTTTGGACGGGCAGCTGCTCGTTTACAAATGACACAACCACCACTTAGTCAACAAATACAGCAATTAGAAAAAGAAATGGGAGTTACATTATTTTCAAGAACGAAAAGAAAGGTTGAACTAACAGAAGCAGGAGAAATGTTTTTAAAAGAAGTAAAAAAAGCGTTTGAACAAATTGAAAAAGCAGTAGAAGTTGCACAAAGTGCACAAAGGGGAGAAGTAGGATCACTTTCAATTGGTTTTGTAGGTGCGGCGATATATGATATTTTACCATCAATTGTTAGGGAATATAGAAAGAAATTTCCGAGAGTGTCTGTTGCATTACATGAATTGTCAACACCAGATCAAGTTCATGCACTTCATGATAACCGTATCGATATTGGCTTTTTACGTCCACCAATTCCAACACAATTATTAGAATTAGAGCCAATTCAAAGGTTATCTTGCACCTTATGTTTACCAAAGGCACATCCACTTGCAGAGAAAGATGAAATACATATAGAAGATTTACGAGATGAGCCGTTTGTATTTATTACGAGACCAGTATGGCCAGCTTTGTATGATACAATTTTATCTCTTTGCAGAGAAGTTGGATTTAGTCCACGCATTGTACAAGAAGCAACAGAGTATCAAACAGTTATGGGGCTTGTAGCAGCAGGGATTGGAATTACAGTAATACCCGTATCGGCAAATAAGTTATATAAAACAGAAGTTGTATATAAAGAGTTATATGATTCTAATTTTGTGGCAGAAATGTCAGTGGCTTACAAAAAAATGAATAGTAATCCAGAGCTGCTAGAGTTTTTAAAAATTGCAAGAGAGAAGAAAAGAATAGAAGTAGAAGATGAATAATAGTAGTAACAGAAAATGGATTTAATTCAAATCCATAAAAGTACACCTTATTAAACAATAAAGCGGAAATGCAACTTAAGTTGCATTTCCGCTTTATTGTTCTTTTTTTAGCTCGATACTAAATAGATAAACGTGTTCATTTTCTTTTAAGAGTAGATCAATACCTGTTTCTTCATCAATGGTAGGAACGCTTACAGTTTCTTTACTGGTTTGAATTACAGCAGCTAAAGTTGTTTTTTGATTGTATTTTAAATTTTTTATAGATTGAATTGTAGTAGTTGCAGAGCTATTTACGCTTCGTGGTTCTTCTTCATGAACAAGCGTTGAACCACCTTCAATATTCATATACCACTGCCTTTTTTCTTGTATATCTTTATCGAATTGGAAATGTGGTGGTAAAAAAGAAAGCTTTACTTTCTTTTTTGAAAAATGTGAGGTAGCTATATTAGCAATTTCTTTTGTTTTTTTACCATTGTTATAATAATCAATTGTAGCATTTATTTCATCTTTATCATTTTTAAGCGTAACGTTATAAAACATGCTATTTCTTTCTTGAAAAGGAGTCATTTGTAAAATAGAAGCTTGCTCTTTTGTTAATTTGTATGGCTCAACAATGGCAATTTCATTGTTTTTTAGTTGGCTACAACTTGTGAGTAATAATAAAGACAAGATTGATAGTAATTTTATACGCATGCAATCTCCTCCTTTTTACAATTATATTCTAAATGTGATTTTTTTATCATTTCGTTTTCTAGGACTAAAGACTTAGAAGAAATTCCGATTGTAGTGCGATGTTTAAAATGTCATATTTTTATACACTAGTAGTATAGAATGTGTATGTAATAAGGTAGGGGAAGAATGTTATGTCTTTATGTCGGTTAGCGAGAAAAAATATTAGAACATTTGCTACCAAAAGGATGAAGCAATTTATGTGGATTGCTATGAGTACTATGATTTTGTTTTTTATGATATCGTTACAATTTAATGAAGGAGCTATTTTGAAAGTAGGGGATGCATTTGTATTTCAAATGTATTTTTACACACTTTTTATTGTATTAATTTTCATATGTATTTTTACTACATATAAAATGATGTACTCTCTTTTGCATGTGAGGAGGGAGGAGTTTACATCTTATGTAGCAGAAAATATGAAAAGAAAAGAGGTACTATGTGTATTATGTCAGGAGCAATTATTCATTTATGGAGCAGCATTTGTTTTCGGATTAATTAATGGGATGCTATTTTTGAAATTATTCACGGTTATCTTTATGAAAATCGCAGGGATACAAGGAATAAATAGTGCGCCAATTACAATATATGCAGTTGTAATTATTAGTATAATTATTATGACTGTCGTTTTAATATCGATGATGCAATGTTATCGATTTGTTCGAAGTTTAAAGGGTGAAAATTCGTTGCGGTTTAAAGAAAGGGCATGAGAAATCATGCTTTTTTCTATTTTACACATAAAAATAATCATGTTACAGTGAAAAGACCTGACAAAGAATGGGAAGGAAAGGTTGTATAGAATGACAAATGAACAATCAATTGTAAAAGTCGATCGGTTAACGAAGCGAATCGGATCAAAGACACTTGTACAAAATATTAGTTTTGAAGTGAAAAAAGGCGAGGTTGTCGGTTTACTCGGACCAAACGGTGCTGGAAAAACGACTTTAATGAGAATGATGGTTGGTATGATCCGTATGACAGAAGGTGAAGTATGGATTGATGGTCAATCTGTGAAACAGCAATTCGAAAAAACCGCTGCGAAAATTGGAGCGGTAATTGAGACACCTGAATTTTATCCTTTTTTGAGTGGCTATGAAAATTTAACATATTTCGGACGAATGAATGGTAATGTGACTGAAGAACGTATCGATGAAGTAGTGAAATTGTTAGGGATGGGACAAGTAATTGATCGCAAAGTAAAAGCGTATTCACTCGGCATGAGACAACGTTTAGGAATCGCTCAGGCGCTTATTCACAATCCAGACGTGTTGATACTAGATGAACCGACAAATGGATTAGACCCTAGTGGAATACATGAAATGAGAATGTACATAAAAAAAATTGCACATGAACAAGGAAAAGCTGTACTTGTATCAAGTCACTTACTTTCAGAAGTTGAATTAATGTGTGACAGAGTTATCATTATTCAGCACGGGGAATATGTGGCTACGCAAAATATTCAGCATAGCCAAAGCGAAGAGATGGAGACGATCCGTATACGTGTAGATGATGCGAATAAAGCAGCGGAAATATTAGGGCATGATGTTTTAGTAAAAGATAATGAATTACTTATTAATGTAAAAGATGAAGAAATCCCAAATGTTATTCGTACATTGCTTGAGAAAAATATTCAAGTGTATCGTGTATATGAAGAAAGAAAAACGTTAGAAGAGCAATTTTTAGAATTAACAGGGGGAAAAGATATTGTTTAATTTAGTATATAATGAACTGTATAAAATATTTAAGCGGAAGCGAACGATTATTCCATTTGCAGTTATTGCAGTATTAATAATCGGATTAGGATGGGTTACGGTAAAGTATTTTGAACCGGAAACAAAAGGATGGAAAGTAGATTATACAGAACGTACTGTAGAAATTGAGAAAAAGCTTGGCATGAAAAAAGAAGCTATTTTAGCAGAAAAATCAGGGGATGAGCTTGTAAAAGAATACCAGCTTAAGATGAAGCATTTAGATACGGATACAGCACCGGCAAGCAGTTCTCCACTTTCTTTCATGAGAGATACAGGTTTTATCGTATTTCCAATTTTGCTCCCCTTTATCCTCGTGTATGCAAGTACAATTTTTGCGAATGAATATAGCTGGGGAACATATAAATTTTTAACAATCCGTCCGGCGAGTCGATTTAAAATTTTAACAGCAAAGTTTTTAGCAATCGTTATATTTGCAGCTTTATTGTTTATATTTAATATGATTTTCTCCGCTTTATGTGGACTTGTTATTTATAAATTCCAACAACCTGCATGGAGTGAGTTTATTTTCCAAGATGGAAATATAATAAAACAAAATATTTTTGTGGAAGCAAGTAAATATTATGTTTTATCATGGTTACCAACGGTTGTGTATGCATCGTTTGCATTTATGATTTCTGTGTTAACGAGATCTAGTGGAGGTGCAATTGGTATTTCACTATTCCTTGCTTTATCAGGCAATATTGCGTTATTAGCAGCCACTAGATATAACTGGGCGAAATATTTATTGCCAGCAAACACAGATTTATATAGTATTTCAAAGAATGGAAGTTTTATTGATGGAGTAACATTCCCGTTTGCATCATGTATGTTACTACTTTATTTGTTCGTATTTTTATGTATTTCATATACTGTGTTTTTAAAACGTGATTTAACTTAATAAGAAAAGCCGTTCAGGGTGCTGAGATGCACTGAAGTGCACCCCAATTGTTAGACACAGTCTAACAATTGGAGGTGCATTTTTTATGGCTAAATTTTCTTCAAAAGAAAAAATCCAAGCGGTGAAACGATATTTAGATGGTA
>NZ_JAKUGG010000037.1:0-39196 GCF_022663835.1 Bacillus cereus group sp. BfR-BA-01347
CAATTGTGTGCGAATTCAAGAAAAATTAAACCACCTATCCCCTAAAGAATTTAGGGAACAAGTGGTTTAGGTGTTTTGATTGGTGTCCCCTTTTCGGGGGTCACTTCATTTTCCTACCAATGAAGGGGGTTTTTCTTATCGTTCGCTACGCCAACTTTCATTATGCCCAAGATTTGAATCTGTCGCTACTTGGACATCATATAACATTTCACTAAAGAAGCGTTTATCTACTTCTTTTGGTACAATGCGTCTTTCATCATCAATCTCATCGTATTCATATGAACCACGCTTCACTGTACCTGCTTTATAAAATTGAATGTCAAATACACATACATCTTCTTCATCTTCATAACCAATCGAAGCTCCGCTAAATGACAATTGCACGCCTAATCCGGTACGAGTATCTTCTTTGTAAAATGTATAATATACACCGCCATCTTGAACAGACCCACGGACCCATCCAAGCTTCGTCATCTTACCGAATAACGAACGACCATTTAGTAAAATACCGCCAAATCTCTCAATAGCACTCTCATCATTCTCTTCTACTACAAACACTGGACGCTCAATTTGTAGGAACGGCTGAACAATTCCCGCACTTTCTAATTGCTCTTTCCATAATTCCTTCTCCGCCTCAGGCAATTCTAACGGATGAACGAAACCAATAACAGTGCCAGATGAAAGTTCATAACTCTTCCCGTCAATTGTACAGAACACGCCACCTTCTGCATAACGGAATGCCTTCAGCAACTTCCCTTCCTTATACTCACCCCAAATGAGTGAAATAGAAAATTGCTTCATAATTGGATTATCCATAAATACAGACTTCCATGCATTATGTGACCAATAACGCTTTAATGAAAGTGCCGTTTCCAATCGTTGTTTTTGCATGGAAAGAGTATTTCGGAGTTCCTTCTTTAAAGAGGCTAATTCTTTTTTAGCCTCTTCAGCCTTTTCTACATCATCTTTTGCATTCGGCTTTGGAAGTGACTTCATACGTTTTCCTTCTTCTGTCTCTAATTCAATTTTTGACTCTGTAGTTAAAATGGCAGTAAAACTTCGATTCCCGAAATCAATTATTTTTTCACCATGTATAGTAAAGCCGAGGTCCGGCACCAATTGATCTTCCAGCTCTTCCTCTGTTATACCACGTGTTTTCGCAGCAAGACTTAGCGCTTCTTTTGCTGCATTACGTACTTGCTTATGTTTATATTTAAATGCTATTGCATGAATAGACATAAGTGCAAGCTTAGATGAAGACAAACCTAAAGCACGAACGGCATCCGCTGCTATCTTTCCTCTCATTTGAAGCACCCATTCATCAATTTGCTTTATAAGTATGTCGACCATTTTGTCGTCACTATACATTCCGTATAACGAAAGAATTCCACGTTTCTTCACATCTGCGTCTTGAGAAATCCATATTTGATATATTGTTTGCACATATTCTTTTAAGTCCTCTTCATTTAAAGCTCTACCAATTACTTCTGCTGTTTCTTTCTTCTCAATAACAGCATCTGAAATATACTGTTGTAAATAGGCTAACGGAATTGCAGCATCAGCAATTTCATCAGAGTCACGTAAACGGATTTGTGGCTCATCCCCAATCAATTGCAGAAGTGAATTTCTTGTTTGTTCAGTTAAAATACGTGCACATAGTTCTTCTATCTTTTCTTCCTCCGTTTGAAATAAAAACGAGAATTTTCCTGCGAAAGATTCATTTTTACTTTCTTGCAAAGCTTCCTGTACAAGTTTCGTATATTTTTCAAGCTTATACTCTATAAGTATTTTCATCACATTTTCACGAACAATTTTATTTTTATTATGAAGTTCAACTGCTACATCTACTGCAGCTTCTACATCTTTTGAAAGCAGTTTAACTACAGACTCACGCATTTTTTTAGATGAATCTCCTAAGCTTTTAATTAAAATTGGACGCATTTTAATCATGTTATCCTTTGCTAACTCTTCTAAAATATATGCTTTGGCCACAGCAGAATACTCATCAAATCGTTCAATGATGTACGCTTGTTCTTTTACAATTACACAAACAAGCGCTTCCTTCGCCTTATTTCTCTCTTCACTGTAGCATGCAGCTTCTTCAACTGCATAAGCGATAAGCTTTTCCTTACTTAATCCATACGAAAGCAGATCTTCTAATACTTGTTTCGGTTCTACTCCTCTGACAGAACATTCGTAAAGAAGTTCGTATAAATTAACACTATCCTCATCTCCAAACTGTAGTGTAAGTACAGCTTCCCTCTTCGCTACATCATCTATATCCCAAAGAAGCGCAACCTCTAACACCGGCATACCCCAATACATACTTCTATATTTCGAATTTTTAAGTATTTGCTCCATATCCTCAAGTGACAATTTCCCTAGTAAATAATCACGATATGTATCCCGCACTGTAGACAATTTTATTTGCAAAGCAGCAACAAAAAATTCTTCTCGCATTTTCCCTATATTTAGCTCATATCCTTTTTCAGCTAACGTTCGTGCGATGATGAGATAATTCAGTTTACTTACATATTGCAAAGTACATTGAATAAATTCAGGATCTTCCTCCAACATAAAGCATAGCAATTCATATTCATACGTCTTACAAAAATCCTCACTATTTAAATCATGTTGCCTTAGACGATGCGCAAAAAATCTTTCCTTAGAAATCCAAAACTGTGTACAAAAACTTTGAATTTCTTCATATGTTTCTCTATTTACACTACCAGTTTTTTTGTAGTTTTGAGACTGACCGAGAGTGTGACACATATAACGTGTTGCATAGTTTATAAAACCCCAAACATTTTTCTTCGCCAATATTTCAATATATCGCCTCGCAACATTCGAATATTTATGAACACAAAATAATAGCCGCCAAATATGTTCCGGTAAATTCCCACCTATAAATACTTCACTATCATCTTCACCTTTTAAATACCGTTTAACTGCTTCAACCTTTTCCTTTTCCCCTAGCAGTTTCAATATAAATTCTGTATGTTCTTCTAACCTTTCATTCAATAAAGAACTATATGTACGAAACTTTTCATAATCTACATCAAACATTATGAGAAGTAATGTTACTTGCTGCTTAGTTGGTAAAGTATGTAATTGTCCCTCTATATAGTTCAGACTCTCTTTTGTTAACTCTCTAAGAAAAACATCTGCTTCATTTACATAACTTGAAATACTGGATAAATATTTACATGCGATTGCTACAAGTTTGTCCAAAGGAAGTGCACTTTTTTCTAAATAAATCTTCATTTTAGAAAAACTGACATGCGCAAAACGGACTACAAGAACATTTAATAAATGCTCCTCGAGTATATGGTAAAATAATCGAAAAAAATCCGGATCTTGTTTATGCACTTTCCTAAAATCGTTTATAAATCGCTCCGCAAAATCACTTCTTTTTTGATCGCGAATTGTCGTTAGTTGAATATTTTTTAAAATCTCTTCTTCTTTTGTCTGTAAATATCGTTGTGATAATTGTTTCTGTTCTTCTGTCATAATAATATATTGAAACAACTCAGATGTACTAGTAGTCAAACTTTGTACCCCCCGCATCTTTTTATCTATTATAAAAATACCCTTATTTAATGGTAGTATAGCATAAAACCTACGAAAACGAACATACATTCTATATCAAATTAATGTAAATTAAAATACACTACTCAACATACATGTCCTTCTCTCTAAACTTCCCATTACAGACTTCTCCCCACTAAAATCCTTTAACTTTTTGCTACACCAATTCCTCAAAATCCCCTTCACATAAGCTAACGTTTTCTTATTATTTTCAAACGCAATTTTAAGTGCCTCTAACACTTTCTCTCCAGAAAGTCTTTGTATCCAATTCTTCAATTCCTTCACAATATATGGGGATAAACTACTAATATTTTGTTCATAAAACTTATAAACTTCACTATTTGGAACGTCCTCTTCTATGGTTTCTACCTCTATCTCTTCCGCTTCTTCTTTCTCTTCAATAACTACTTGTGAACTACTATTATCCTCTTCTTCTGGCATACCAAAATGCTGCAATAATAATGGAATCTTGTATTCTTCTTCAAGGCATTTACGTAAAAATATATGTATGAACTCATTACTTTTTATAGTCTTTAACTCACGTAATACGCACTTCTCCACATTCGTATTTGAAATAGGGTTATAGTGTAACCAGTTTATTATGAATACCTCTTTCGTTTCCGTATCATATAGAATCTTTCCATACTCAACAAACCTGTTTAGCAACTTCTCAACAGTCTCCATACTATAACCTGTTTCAAGCTCTGCCACACGCTTCGGTAATATATAAATACCACATTGCTTCGTTTTCGTACCAGTTAACAAATATATGTAAAAATAACGCTCCTCTGGCGTTAAATCTAATATGAATTCATCTTGCCAAAAGTTCACCTGCACATTACGGTATACTGCCATATGTTTCCCTCCACTCTTTGCTAGTAAATAGGAAAATTTTAATCCTTCATTATAAAGATAGGACTGCGGGAATGGTTTTGGCATTCGAATTACAATTTTTTTACTACTACAACGCCGGTTTCATTTTTTCGCGCTTGTTTTGTTCTTGTAGTTGTTTTTGTTTTTGTTTTTGTTTTTTCTTAGTGATTTATTACTTGGTAGGGGCTTATGAGGGGCTTGGAAGGGCATTCTACATTACAATCTATCAAATACAATTGTTCTTCCTACTAAATAGGAGCTATTCCAAATTATTATTTTGGATAGCTCCTTTCAAATTCTTCTTATTTTTTACTTCTACCAATGTCAGCTTCTACATACCATTTATTCTGCTATTTGCGGGCAGTAACACTCTCATTTCAAAATTCGGTGAATAAACTGCTCGATTGCAGTGCAAGTGGCCCTCACTGATTAACGTTTCATTTTATTTTTGCATTGAATCTAACATCTTCACAATAAAGGCAGCTGCCTGACCACGAGTTGCTGTACCTCGGGGATCAAACTCATTATTTCCAATACCATTAACTACCTTTAGACTGTATAATCGTTGAACCGATTCTTTGTATGTTATTAAATGCTTATCTGTAAATGGTAATGCTACTAACTCTCCTGTAATTCCTTTATATCGTAATGCTTTGTCAATCATAATAGATACTTCTTCACGAGTAATTGGTGAGTTAGGATCAAAAATCCCTTCACCACGACCATTAATAATTCCTGCACTTGCACAACGTTTAATACCGTCATGAAGTGATGGATGTGCCTCATTAATATCTACAAATGACTTATTTCCCTCTGGTAGTTTAAGAGCATTCGAGATTAATTTCGCAAACTCCGCTCTCGTTACATTTCGATATGGCGCAAATACACCATTACCTTCGCCTTGCATAATACCTAGACTGTTTAATTTACGAATATGCCCTTCAAACCAGCCACCTGTAATATCATCTTTTGGTTTTTGTACTTCTTCCTTAGGCTTTTGTACTTCTTCCTTTGGTACATTGTAGTTAATTTTAATCCAACTTGGGTCATAGAAAATCCATTCTCCATTACCTACTTTATACCAACCATTTTTAACGGCTAATACTTTGTAACGATCTCCGTTTGAAGCTTTACGTACAACACGATGTTCAATACCCGCATCACTACGTACATTGATGCCACTACCATTTACCACTAGTTCCATGCTAGGTTCAGCTGGATTATTTTCATTTGGATTAAATGAGTCATTTTTATCTTGTAAAGGCGTATCAATCTGCGCATTTATATTTGCATACCACTGAATTCCTTGTACGAAACCAGCCCAATTACCACGTGAAATTAAAATGTCAGGACATTTTTTCCCGCTCCATTGTTGATGCTTGTAAATATGATCTGCACCAATTCCTTCTTTGTTCATTAAATAACCTGCAAGTCGTTTTGCATTTTCTAACGCTTTATTGTAATCACCGTCTTGGTTAACCGCAATCTCGATACCGATAGACTCCCTGTTTCCTGAACCATCTCCATCTCCTGCATGCCAACCATTTTCGTTTGTTGGTAAGTGTTGATAAATTTGTTTATCATCTACAGTAAAATGCCATGAAGCTGTTCGGAAAGTGCCTTCAGTTGCTTGCTTGTATAAATATTTCGCATGATTTTCAGCATTAGCACCAGCGGCTGTATTTGCGGTCTCATGAATTGTAATGTAACGTGCTTTCATCGGATTTGCAGGACGAATATCAGGATTTCCTGCTGGAACAATCCACTCCACAAATGGAACTCCTGCAAGTGTTCCATATTTCTTCGTACTCTGTGCACTATATTGAATACCTCTTGGCTTTGCAACAGGTTTCATTTGACGATCAGATCCATCATTTCGACCATCTACAGATTCAAATGCCTTTTCAATGTTTGAAATAGCTTCCTTTTCTGCTACTTGCCCCTTCTTAGCATCTTGCATTTTGTTTAATTCTTCTGTTTCATCATGTTTATGCTTATATTCTTCTAAAAGAATTTTTTCATTTTCAGATACTTCTGCTTCGTTAACTTGTACATGATCAGGAACTTCCAACTTGAAATTAGAATAATTTAATCCGCTCGTTCCATTTTCTCCCTGGGCAATATTAAGTTGATCAGTTTGAGATTTGTTCAACTCTTTTGCTGATGCTGATAAAGGTACGCTCCCTAAAATCACTAGACTTGTTGATAGTGCGATTACTTGTTGTTTGATTGTCTTATTCATTATTATAATAGATACATACACATTCCCGCCGTGTATGTATCTCAACCTCCCTTTATTCTCACATTAATTTGTTAAAATATGAATCTACTATGTACTTCTAATATGACTTCTTTTTATTTACATATTTAAATAATTATATTTTATAACCATTAAGAAAATATTTATATGTCATCCCTACAGATGAATTTCATCTAACATACTTTTTACAAAATCCGTCAACAAACATTATTTTACAACTAATTACAACTACCGTCAAAATAATCAATTTAAACTTAGGCAAATAACTGACATACAATTTCATAATAAGAGATCCTATACTATCGAAATACATTTATTACAAATTCCCTTTAACGTTTTCAACAATTTCGTTTATCGTATTTCGATCAAACTTATCACTAATTTCGTATGGCTCACGATCTCCTACGAATTGCACGCCTACGATATCATTGCGATCCTTACCGTATTGCACTTCAATAATAAATCCACGCTCTATTTGTTTCCAAATGAGGCCTGCTTCATCTTTATTATCTAAAATAATGCAGTCTTCAATATTTTCGTCAATCCCAATTAACTTATTATCATCCATATATCCAATCTCGTATTGTTGCCGTTCTTTCGCTTTGCCACTTACTAATATACCTTTGCTACCATATGAATAATCCATATAGTCCTTTTTCTCCGTTTGTACCGCTTTCGGCTTTTGTGCTTCAGTTTTTTCAGTAGCCCCACAACCTGTAATAAGACTGATTGGCATAACCACTATTAATACTAACCTAGTGAATTTCTTTATCATTTGTAACCAACCTCATATATTTAATGTAAAACTCCATTTATTACTCTATTAAAGAATAACATGATACTAAGTAAACAGAACGAAAGATAACATATTATTTACATACTCGCACTTTAATGAAGGACCAGGCCATTTAAACCTAGTCCTACATAACTTTAACTTTGCTTCACATACTTAATTGTATGAAATGACGTCTCATTAAATAATTGCAAGTTTTCCCCATCATAATCTTGAACTTTATATGCTATTTTCTTTTTTTGAATTGTATCTTCTACACCGTCTACTAAACGTTTATTGAGATGTAAATAGATTGTAAAAGCTTCCTTATCATATTCCCAAGTGCCTTCAATATAATTCTTTTTATTTGGATACTCACCTTTACCATACGTTTCAAATGTCTTATCACCTTTTAAAATAAGTGACATAATGAAACCGTCTGTTCCTTTGAATCCCCAATTACCAATTAATTCCGTACCATCCTTCACATTCTTCATAACGTTATCCGTATTAATTCCAGCTTTCTTATCTAACTCTTTCAAATCTTTCACAGATACTGTACCGTCACCGATTTTAATATCCCCTTCAAGGTCTTTGAATGCCTTAAGCCAGTAAATATCTCCTTCTTTCACTAACTTTTCGGATTTCTCCATTAACTCTTTATCAGTCTTATCGCCTTTTTCTCTTTTTTCTTTTCGGGTGAATACTTCATTGATTAAAGAAAAAGACTCTCTAAAATAACTAATTGCTTTTTCAAAATCCTTTTGTTGATTTACATACTCTGCAGGGGGATCTATCGACTCGAATTTATCTAACGTTTTATTTAATTCTTTCACACTATCTACTATATCTGATTTCTTTTTCTTACCATCAAAAACCTCTCTTGTAATATTGTTATGCTCCGCAAACAACTTATCAAACTCTATCCCTAATTTATACACTTTATTAGGATAGTCTTCCTTTGAAACTTTTTCTTTCTTACTATTAGACTTCGATTCTTTTACTTTAGACTCTTCTGTTTTCTCCTGTTTAGAAGTGTTCGTTTTCTCAGAAACTCCACAACCAAATAACAACATGACCGGAACTGCTACCCCTAGTAGTTTCTTTGTATTCATGACTGATTTCTCCTTTTACTTGAATAGATTACTCTTGCTATACCCATCCTCTTTTTTTATCTTGTAATTAAAGTTACAATCGCAATAACTCCTAGAATCGGTCCCCAATATTCCATTTTTATAAAAAATAATGAGTGCTTTTTGTTAAACATAACTTTTTCACCAGTTTCGGTATCTATATAAACTTTCCCATCTGGCTTATTAATATATTTACCTAAATACCAAGACATAACCCCTGATATAATAAACATTACCGCCATTGGCCAACTATGATCTTGAAAATATGTAGCGTCCCCCGTTATAGATCCAAAGATAGCCTTACCCAAAAGAGTATTAATAATTACAATAATTGCGACTAAAAAACCCCAACCAGACCAAATAATCATTTATTTCTCCTCCTAAAGCGTACAACTTTGTGCTTTATGTTAATTTGAACTGCAAACGAAAATGTTTAAAAAACCGAATATTCAGACGTTAATAATTATATTTAGCTTACATTCGATTCTAACTTTAATGTTCTAAATGCAAATGAACCAGATATAATTTGTAAAATTGTCGGAATAAGTAAAAAGAATAATGACATAAATAACATAACTATAGGAATCACAATCATACAAACTCCATAAACTTTATTATTAACCTTGTTTACTAAACACGATAAAATGAACAACCCTATTTGAACCGTTAAAATAATAGAGTAATAAGCTAAAAGTTCGTAATCAACCCCTTCCATAATATTAAACGCTACAACTATTAATATTATGGAAATAATAATTCCCAAAATGCCACCAATTAAACCTAATACAAATTCAGGCGTTCTTTTCAATTCAATCCCCCTTTTATGAACCACTAACTGCTTGTATATTTTTCCCATTCACCATCATACCAAATATTCATTGGAAAAACTATACATACTTTTCATTCTTCCTTACCTTACAGTGACCTTCTTACCATTATAGATAGCTTGTAGCAGTCACAAAATCAAAACCTTCAAAATTACTAACCGAATTGTCATACTGAAAATTATAAATTAATATGATAGAATTGTAGGATTTCTTTAATTTAACTTCTTCGTTAATTCGAGAAAGTATTTTGTCATCATATGAACATCCCGTTAATAACATAGAAATGTCATCACTTGCTTCTTCTAACACTTCCTTTTCAATAAAATCCTCATCTACATCAATCATATCTATATTAAAATCAACAAAAAAACTCGCTGGTATAGCATCTCCTTCTTCATCATATGTAACATCGATATATGCATCTAACTGATCTTGCGTTTTCATATTACCTATCCATATTGAAACCATTCCATGTACTTCCATTGTAGTTCTCCTTTATTTTTTATCTTGCAGAACCAATTTTATAACTTACCGACTACTTTAAAATACATAATTTTTATAAAAAACATTTCTTCTTTCCATTTAGTTAAATGGGGTTATTCGGAAATTCATTATCATACTTATTAATTAACGCTTTATCATTTTCATTAATTGGTACTTCACCTAAGTATTTATGTTTCCAAATAATCATTTGATCACTAAAACTATATTCTGTTTCGAGCCAATTGGTATAATCGAAATGCATGTTAAATTCCCCACTATGTTCCAGAGACATTGTAAAAGAGTACCAAAGCTCTTGCTGATTATCTTTAAAAACATCTCTTAATTCCTTACTCAATTTATATAAAGAATCTTCTTTCCTTTCAAACTCCTCTTCATTAACTTCGTATTTAAAAGGAATTTCTACACTATACTTATAATTTTGTTTATTTCTGAAGTTGTTATAGAAAAAGTAAGTTCCCCCTCCAGCTTCTGATATTTGTGCATAAAAATAAAATTTCTCCCATTCTTCTGGAATCATGGCATGAACCGTTTCCGCTATCTCTCTATATAATCGATTCAATTTTATTTCCAATTGAATACCCCCTATTTGATTTTCATCATTCACTTTTTCTATATTATACCACCCTTTTAATTAGCTCTTTATTTCATCTAAAATTCAAACCAAGTTTCGATGCCTTTAGAAAGTAGACATACCTCTTAAATACAATTAGTATTAAAATAAGAAATATGAAAGACTTAAAAAGGCTCTTACATGAAGGAAGGAAGTGCACAGCTATGGATTTTAAAACAGTTATGCAAGAACTTGAGGCTCTAGGTAAGGAACGAACGAAAAAAATATACATATCTAACGGTGCGCATGAGCCAGTATTCGGAGTAGCTACAGGTGCTATGAAACCAATCGCCAAACAAATAAAATTAAACCAAGAGTTAGCTGAAGAACTTTATGCGACAGGTAATTACGATGCTATGTACTTTGCAGGCATTATTGCGGATCCGAAAGCTATGAGTGAGTCTGATTTTGATCGTTGGATAGATGGGGCTTATTTTTATATGCTATCTGATTATGTTGTAGCCGTAACTTTATCGGAGTCAAATATTGCACAAGACGTTGCTGATAAATGGATTGCAAGTGGGGACGAGCTTAAAATGTCTGCAGGCTGGAGTTGCTACTGTTGGCTTTTAGGAAATCGCAAAGACAATGAATTTTCCGAAAGTAAAATTTCCGATATGCTTGAAATGGTGAAAGATACAATTCATCATTCTCCAGAACGAACAAAATCCGCTATGAATAATTTCCTAAACACTGCGGCAATTTCATATGTACCACTACACGAAAAAGCAGTCGAGATTGCAAAAGAAGTTGGTATAGTTGAAGTCAAACGTGATAATAAAAAAAGCAGTTTGTTAAATGCTTCTGAAAGTATTCAGAAAGAACTAGATAGAGGAAGACTTGGTTTTAAGCGTAAATATGTTAGATGTTAAACAGATTCGTTTCTGGGTGTCAATTCGATAAAGATTGATACCCTTTTTTATTGAGATTATTCGACTATTAGATAAGCTCAATGACTTCATTAATAGATTTACTAAACATATCAGGATCTTCATTTTTTATTTCCAATAATAGTTCTTTAATTTTGTAGTCTCAAACTAGGAATCAACTCATTTAAAATATTCGAAACCTCTATAAAGTGAAACTTTAATCAACCCTCACCAATCTGGCTTTTTCGGGCAGCCCGACCCCCACCTAACTTCTTTTCTTCCGCTGAATTTTGAGGTGGGGATCTTACTGCCCGTTAATGCGTAATAAACAACCCACGTTCGAATTCCTCGAATTCGATCTTTCCGCTTACATTATTTAAAACAAATAGTGAACCATTTCTTTCTACCACTATAGGAACCTTATCTTGTCCCTTAATAACTCGTGATTAAGTCTTCACCCTCATATCTAGGGTCTTTCTCCACTTTACCATCTTTTGTTTTGATGACTTTTAGTCTACCTAACCACTCTGCTCCGCTATATGTCTCTTCACTTACCCATACATTATGCTTTTTACCGTCTACCTCAACTACTAATGTTGGGTGTGTAAATATGAATTCCTCCTCTACATGCCTACCTACAATTTCTGCATGTAATGATGTACCTTCTTCAACTAGTTTACTATTCTGATACCCTTCGATAATAGATAATCCAATAAATACAAAGAATATCAGTCCAAATACGGTCACTTTCTTCTTTGTACTCCATTTATTCTTTGCTTTCAATTCCTTTTGTCTTGCTTCTCTTTCTTCGCGTTCATCCAAACTCTCATTTAAAGCGTCTTCCCATGCCTTAATTTCTGCTTCGATTTCCGCTTCGACTCTTGCTAATTTTTCTAGTTGTTCATCGGTTGCTACCATCTCATATGCGTTATCTCCAACCACACGAATTTCAGCACCATTTTCTTTTACTTTTCGCAAGTCTTTTTCTGTACAATCAAACTCTCGAATAATTTCCCCTTGTGTGTTTACAAGTCTAACGTAAATGTTTTTTTCTCCTTCTTCTTAAACATCTGAGCTCCCCCTTTATTTGTTTCCTATCATAGATAACCCTATTGCAATTAAGAGAAAGAAAACGATAATAAGGAAAGCCTTCCCTTTGCTTACTTGTGTTGTACAACCTTCCAAGACCGCCCATATAAGAATTGGGAAAAGAAGAATTCCTAGGAGAATATCAACCAACTTGTTGCTACTCTTCTTTAGTGGTTTTTCTTCTACTATCGGTTTTATCTGAACAGCTTCTTTTCTTATTTGTTTCGGCTTCTTTTTCTTGCGTCTATGATTCACCCCACATACCCCTTTTAGAATAACTTTTTACAACTATAAAAATACCATCTATTTTTATCTACACTTATTCACTAAAACTCCCTAGTTCTTCTGTCCAAAAACATCCTTTCGTTAAAGCAACTGCATCAATTTCTTGAAGTGCACTAGAAATCCACTCCACCAAATCTTCAGGTATATTTTTTTCAATATAAGCCTTTCTTCCATTGGCAGCCTTTACTTCTTTTATAAATTCCACATAGACAAGTAAAGATTCTGCAAACTTCTCTATCGTACTATTTATAAGAACGACTTTATTTTCATTGTCATAATCTATATATACGAGTTGTGATTTAGATTCATCAATACAGATTGGATTCCCACTACCAGTAAATCCAAAATATATAAACTTATCATACATCGTACCTAATTCATTTTGTATCTTGCTCAACCTTATCCCGCCGCCGTTATCCGCAGATTTAAATGTAAGAAATGGAGGAGCAGACTCGGGAAAACCTGCTTTAATTAAGAAGTCTTTTGTTTCTTTCGAGAATGAAAACGAGTGAATGATTTTTTCATTATAATGAATTAAACCGTATATTTCTTCATTCCAATTCACTAAAAAATCTTGTGGTGAGATCATTTTATCCTCCTGTATATCATATTATTATCTCTGCTCCATTTTTAAATTACTTATCAACTCAACTAGGGAATTAGAAAGAAACTCCTTTTCTTCTGTTTCAAAGTTTTCTATTAATACTTCTCCTGTTTCATTGTCAAAAATAATAGCCTTATCTTCCGGAGAGATAAATCCTATCTGTATATACCTAAATTCTCTCCCTTCACTCTCCTCATACCGTTTCATTATTTGAATAAATTCTACTATAGATTTATTCGGTTCCACAGGTTCAAGGACAACTAATTTTGTACCGTAAAAGCCTTGTATGCCTAAGAACCAATAAGAATTAAAGTATTCTTTTATCGCATCGTGAATATTTACACTCAGTTCTTTCTCAATTTCTATAAAATTATCTATCTTATTTTTCTCAAGAGGTTTCCAATATACATATCCTTCTTCATCTGGATTACTTAAATATAATAAAGGATCCACTTCTGCATCCCACGTTACTTTAGGATACGTTCCATATTTTTTCTCCCATACATTCATAAGTGCTTTAAAATACCGATCTAACGCTTTTTTTATTTCCATGTTTTACCCTTTCCACTAACACCTAATAGGATTTCATTTCCTACTGAATTATTAATATTTGAAAAATAATTGGATTTCATATCCCACCTTAATACTAATAGTAAAGTTATATAGCGATTCTTATTACTTTTCCACTACAAATCTCTTCAATCGATCCTGCCTTATTTACACGTATTCTCTCGATTAAAGTCAAATGCTGCTTCAATACCATTTTTCAGTAATTTTTGTAATAACGTATCTAATCCTGCTTCGAAATAACATTGAATTTCTTCTTTATATAACGGTAATAGGGTATGAAAATAAACCGGCCAGTCACCCTCTATTCTTTTACCATCTTCACGAAATTCCATTTTGAATGCCCCTGAACACTGTGGAATTGGTGGCACAATCATAACACCAGAAAATTCCGTCTCTTTACTATATGGATGAATTGACGCATTGCAATCTTCCTTACCTTCATCTAATTGATTCGGAAATATAAGCCATTGCCCTAATCCATATTCCCTTGTCGTTTCTCCAAATTCTTGTAAAAGACGCAAAGGCCAACTGTATTTCGAACTCGCCAAAGCGGTTACTGAAACATCCCAATCCTTCGGTAGATGCATGACAAGTTCTGAATAACCACTATCTACACTTGATGGAGCTGGCATACGGAAATAGCTATTCCGATATGTCACTACTGTATGGTAATCAACTATTTTATTTGGTCCAACATCATATAATTCTACATCGGTAATCCTTTTTGTATTTGCTTCTATATGATTCGTAATCAGTCCATAATGCTGCTGAATATGTGATTTAAAATCTTCTATTGAGGTTGGACGTATCACTGGGTTATTTTCTATTTTTTGTTCATGATTTTTCTCATCGGATTCCCATACTAACTGAAAATTAAACCCCTTTAGTTCACTTTCCACAACACAATCTTTAAATTCATCTGATACGAATGTTTGTACAGATACAATTGGAAAATCTCCGTATTTATGCTTTGTGTTCATTGTACAAAAAATATGTTCACCCTTAATTTTATCTGCAATAAAAGCAAATTTATCGAATCCACCAAAATCATCAGGTTTCGCATTTTTATAATCAATACATGCCAATACGTTTAATACATGTATTGCATAGCATTCGTATACTTCATGAACAAGCGGAAGAACTTCAACTTTCCCTTTTATTAAATCAAATACTACTTCTATCGCTGCTTTTGTAAAAACAAGTGGTATTTCACTTAATAAATCAGATACTTCTCCTTTGTTTGACAATTTCATTTGCAATGGATTCCACGTATTAATTACTGATTGATCTTGAAAATAGTTATTAAAAATTTCTTGTCCTTCTTCATTCTCACACTCTAATTGATCAAACTGTGAATCACTAATAATTTTCCATATTTTCATTATACTCCGCCCTTTAATCTATATAAAATACAAATTGCCCCTGTCAACAACCATTTCTCATCTATTTTATCCTTTAATGCTTTTTATCGCCTACTGCTTATATGTATTTTTTATCTCACTATATTCTTTACAATTTCTTTTTTACGATTTAACTTCTTCTAATCATGTAACTTATTTAAAAACTCCGTAAAATGATTAGCAATATGGAATACATTTTCTCTTGCTCTTTCCTCTGCTTCCTCAGCCGTAATCCCTTCACTTTCCATCAATGTTTCCTTTTCCCATGCTCCCTCATGTTCCCAAAAGACGACAATTGGATCTTCTTTATGATTTTTATAATCAAAGCAAATTAAATTTCCTGCTGAATCAAATGCGAATGGCACCAATTCATTTGGCAGAGTAGAAATATACTGGTTATATACTTTAACGATATATTCACTACTATCTACATCATAAGAAAGTAAAGTTCCAAATACCTTTGTTATCGTATCTATTTCAAATTTATAAGGTAATACAGCTGAACCATTATTATTTGTAGCACATTCTACATAGTCACTTGGAAATATATACCCTATCTCTTTTCCCACATAGTTTATATATTCTGCTGAAACTGGCTCATCCGGTACTGGCCATGTTAAGTCATTTCTCATTTAACTTCACATCCTAACAAATCACATCACGTTTATCCGAAATAACTAATTGCATCATCAACCAACCATGCGAGTCGTATGTCTTCTTTTGTAATCGTTTCATTGTTATGTAAGTCTTTCCACGCAATCAAATCAATTGACGCAGTCCACAAAATGTTGTCACCGCCTTTTGATGCACCGATTCCTAATGCCCCTGTGACAGCTGCTATTTCAATCACATTTTCTGAGAATCTATTTTCAAATCTACTTATTTCACTTGATTTACTCTATTTCGAATACATTCCTTTCATCACCCACAGGCATAAGTACTTTGTGAGTTTTCCTGTTTTATTATAATTGGTCATGGTAAAGCCTATATAGAATTATAGCTATAATTCTATATAGGCTTTTTTTCACCTGGAATTTTAAATTTATTTACATCATATTCTTTAATTATATATACTTTTATAGCTTCAAAATCTTTACCAAATGCAAGAGATGGATTTTTTAAGAAATATATTATTTCTTCCTCATCATAAATTCGGGCTTTAATTATTTCTTTGTCCGAGTGAAACGATAAATTGACTCCTTTGTAAAAATATTCGTAGTATCCCTCTTCATCCTGCTCACTCTTATCTTCAAAAGGAATAGATTCAATATGATATATATTCCCATTTACATTTATTGATTTCATACAGCATCACTCTCTTTTTAAGAATATTCATAAGAAATTAAATAGTCTCTGTCAATCATACCAAAAATAAGGGATTTACTTTTAGAATTTATAAAAAATATATAGGATTAAATTACAATCTTTATATTTTTTTCATATTACTTCATTATCTCTGTACAATTGTGTAATGTGTCACAGAAGTAGACATATTGCAATGAGTCGCAGTGAAGTGGAATATCCCTTGAGAATATAAAATAAGAAGATTAATCTAGAAAGACTATCTAGTTCGATTTTCTTTTATTGAATTTTTAATTAATGCATTTTTACCCTTAAAATAATATAATCAACGGGTGGATTATTATTTACATCCTCAAAACTGGTTCTAATTTTAAAGTCAAATTCATTTGTTATATTTTTCAATGAATAAATGTTTGTTCTATCTACACTTGTACGGGGGAGCAATATATCCGAAAACGTAAAACGCATGAAGAATATGTTGCAGAACTATTAGAAAACGCGGGTATGATATGCCGCAGAGGTTTTAGAAGTTCATGGCGATAATATCGAAGTTATAGGAACATACAAAGGCGCTAGAAATACCACAGAACACAAATGTAACTCATGTAAAAATATATGGGAGGCAGCACCAACAAATATTTTAAAAGGAAAGGGAGAGAAACATTATGTCAAAGTTATTACGTGAATTATCTAAACCGGATAGTGAGGCCCTGCGTTCCGAAGCACTAGAACAGTTGAAAGTTACTTCAGGTAAAATTGTTGCTTGTGATCCTCTTATTTTTAATACAAATCACTTCGAACAAACAATTCAGCCAGGTACATATCCAATTGTTGCTTGGTGGCATAAGGAAGATGGAGTCATTGCTGGTGCCGAATTGAAATTGTCGGAGTCAAAAGCGGTAAGATGGAAGATGGCAACAAAACCAGGACAAAATGTCAGTGAACTGGAAGACGGATATATTTTTGGTTACCCAGTTGATACAGGCTTAGGGTGCTTTGCAGATGTTGAAGCAATTGGTAAGTTAGAAGAAATAGAAGATAGGTTACAACAAGAACTAGGAGAAGAATTTACTAGTTTGTATGATGATCTTATAGATGACATACTAACAGAACATGATGAAGATTGGGGAAATTGCGTGGTGTGTGAGGAAACAGGAAGTAATATCATCATATTCCGTTCAGGTTATGGAGATGGATTTTATCCTTCCTATTGGGGAATCGATGAAGCAGGAAAAATTGTTTCACTTGTTACTGATTTTCAAGTGCTACATGAGGAAAATTGAGGACAACATCAATAATGATATAAGAGTAAATATTTTTTCTTTTACAGCGTCAAATATTCCTCGTCTAATATTTGTATATAACTCGTAGAATAATCTCCTTATATACTACTGGTTCTAATAAATAGGGTTATATTCTTAAGTGAATATAACCCGTCATTTTATCATGATAGAGGTGAACTTCAGACACTCTACGCTCCGAAATTACTTTTTCTACGATTTCCTGGCGATTATATTCTACCTGCACCGTTTCACAGTTTCCCCAATGAGTAGGAGCGGATTTTTCGTTTGACTCAAATACATCTAGAAGACGATTCAATATCTCTTCCTCGTTAAATGCTACAGTCGGATACATTGCGATTGTAAAATAATTCGGTTTCATTTTACTACTCCTTTTATTTGCTTTATCACAGCCAAATAAGTTTAAATCCCTTTCCCACTATTAATCATGTAACTTATTTAAAAACTCCGTAAAATCATTAGCAATATAGAATACATTTTCTCTCGCTACTTCCTCTGCTTCCTCAGCCGTAATCCCTTCGCTTTCCATCAATGTTTCCTTTTCCCATGCCTCCTCATGTTCCCAAAAGACGACAATTGGATCTTCTTCATGATTTTTATAATCAAAGCAAATTAAATTTCCTGCTGGATCAAATGCGAATGGCACCAATGCACTCGGTAATGTGTCATTGTAGTCATAGAATACCTCAATAATATTTTCATCATCATCCATATCATAAGTTAGTAATGTACCAAAAACTTTTCTCTTCCCCTCAATTTCAAATACTTCTGGGCTAACATGTGCTCCGTTATTCTTCATTACACATTCTATATAATCTAAAGGAAAATGAATGCCCAACTCCTTTTCCACATTCTTTACATTTTCTCGCAATAAAGGCTTATCTGGTGATCTCCATTCTACTTTATTCATCTCCTACCACCCCACTGAATCTCCTCAAGTCTTTTTCTCATTTATATTTGTTTATTCGCGCCATAAACATACTTCTATATTTCGATACCTCTTCACATTTCCTATATATCTTTCTACGACTATCTCCCAATCGAATTATAATTCGTTATTTTATTAATCTTCAATATTTTTAATATAGTGCTTCTTACTTGTTTAAACCGCTACTGAATTTTTCCGCATATAATATATCGAATTCAGTGGGTTCTATTTTTTGTTCTACAATATTCCCTTGTTCATCATATTTTTTAAAAGTCATTTCACGTCCCGCAATACATTCAGACTCATGCTTCTTCATTCCGTTTTGAAAAAATTCAACATGGTAGCCTTCAACCGCACTTCTATTCATATTGCTGATTCTTTTTATATTTCCATTCATATACAACTCCACATACTCTCCTTGTTTAACACCATTTTCTACATAGAAATAACATTCTATATTTCCATTCTCATAAACATCATAAGCTAAGCCAGTAAACAATTTTTCTTTACCATCATCTGCACACTCTACTATTCCTAGCCCATAAGGTCCCCCATATTCTAAACACTCTTCAAACTCAAGGCCATTCTGTATTATATACTCCTTCGTTAACACACCATTTAACATTTTCAATCCTCCTTTACGATATTAGCTAATGGTTAAGTCTGTTATGTAAAAGTAAGTTTTTATCGTAATATACTTCTATTTTTATTATGTAATTTCTATATACAATGAGAGGATTTTTCTAATATTTGCTTATAACGTATGCTATCCATCATAGGCCTTTAAGTGTTTAAAATTCATTTACTTCTCACCATGTTTCATATTTGCTTTTTCATACTTCCTTCAAACTTGGCTCCTTCTATCTTTGCTCCCTTCCAAACTACTCCGTCAAGTTTAGCACCAGTAAAATTCACATCTGTTAAATCTGCACTTCTAGCATTTACTTCTGATAAATTTGCATTTCCCAAATACACTTTTTCAAAATTTTCCTTCTTTAGCCTTTCCCCTTAATTCACTCTCACCTTCAACGAGCTCATATATTTCTATATAATTTGTATTATCTATTCATTCATATAACTTATCACCAGACACACTTTTCTGTTCAATCCAAACCCCACATTTACACAGTGCATCTCTTTCAGTAAATTAAAGCAATAGAAACTATCTTTAGTTTTTTCTTCTTCTCTTATTTTTTACCACAACTGTTTGCTAAGTGAACATGTTCATTAAAAATGTTGTTGTTAATTTGTTTTTCATATTTCTTTAATTCTTCATTGATTTTACTGCCAGTTTTACTTTCAAAACTTTTCTCTAATTCTGCTGCTATATCTCTTAGACTTGTTTGTAATTCATGAAATGCCCCTATGTTTTTTTGAAGAGCATATGTATCTTCTTTTATAATGTCTATTGATTTAAACCCTACTTCTGTTTTTAACATCATACGCTGCATTTCTCTTTCAATCTGTTTTTTAGCAGCTTGTAACTCCTCAACAACCTGATCCGCTAAATCTCCTGTAACACTTTCGATTTGCTTTTCTATCTTTTTAATTTCCCCCATAAAATCCATCATATAATTATCTCCTTATCTAAACTGAAAATTCCCTGCTAATTGATTATCTTTATCCCTAAGTGAATTTGCTGCATCACTAATTTCGTCCCCAAATCTACTTAAACTTTTTTGTTCTTTTCTTAAAAGATGAATTAATTCTTCTGCTATGTGTACATCGTGAAAATAGTCATTTCCACCTTCTTTCGTTTTGGCAATTCGTGAGATGGCTTCATCTATTTCGTATGCTTCTAATAGATGATATTTCCCACCTGGCCCTGTTTCATATTTTAATTGACTCTTCAACTTTTTAACCGCTTCAGCTTCTCTTCTTTGAAACTCTTCTATATTTTTTGCGATATCTGATAATCGATTACTGAGCAATTGAATTTTTTGTGCTTGTCTTATAATATCTTCAGGCTCTAATTTTAATAGGGGACTTCCATTTGAATGAAATGTTCCTCTAAATGTATCTCTGCCGTGTCCTTCCATAGTTAAACGTGTAAAAAAATCTTCTTTTGTATCGTTCTGTCTCACTGTAAATTGCTTACCAATTAGAGGCGCACCGAATTGAGTATGGTTACCAATTGGATCATTCTCATGTGTATAATCCGTAGCTTTGTTTTCCATTTCCCCTCTATCTACTCGTTTTTTTGCTTCAGGACTTAGCAAACGATAAGGATTTGGTGCAGCCCATGTAGTTGCATAAAAATTCCGTTCCGAAGCAACATAATCAGCTTCTGCGCCTCCTTTACTATGCCCTGTAGCATGCACATAAGTTGGCTGATATGTTTCATTTACTTTATCTACCCATTCCAATCCGGTATTAAAAGATGTTGCAAAATCTGGTTTTACTGTTTGACTATTACTTGGAGTAATTACTTTAGAATGTGTTTTAATTCCAAACGTAATTTGATCGATATCTGTTTCGAAATCTGCTAATTGCTTAGGCTCTGTTCCACGAAATGCAAATACTATAGTTTCATAGTGAGTTTTATTCTCTTTATAATCATTTTTCGGCACCACTGCAATAGCTTGTAATCCATTTTTCACTTTTTGACAATCTGCATCTATTGATTCTATAACTACCCATCTTTTATTATGTCCTTTTATTTCTGCTCCTTTATGTAAAGTTCGATCATCATAAACGGCATCTGATAAATCGAAATAATCTTCCTCTGTCGCAATTGCATTCTTTTTAAATTCACTCATATGTTTCAACTCATTTCATGGTATATTTTAACTATATTGAAATATAAGGGGATCTTTCATGAAGAAAAAATTGGTAATTATTTTATCCATTATTTGTATTATAGCAGGAGGGTATTTTACAATGGAATACTTAAAACATAAAGAAATAGAAGAAAAGTTTTGGAAAGCACAAGAAGTACGGGTAGAAAAGTATATTCATTACAATATTCAAGATGTGAAATCTATTACATTTACAGAACGTGAAACTAGTCCTATGGGCATTCCTAGACTAAAAGGGTATATAAATAATAACCAACAATTAGATTTTGTAGCTCGTATTAGTACTACTGAAAATTTCGAAGATAAATTTGACTGTTCTGCGGAATTAGGAAAACTTATAAAGGACCCTGAAAAATCCGTATCCGAAATTGAAAAGGAAGAGAAAGAAAAGAAATAAGAATAGTCTCTGCACTACTCTTGTCTTCCCTATCCCATTTTAAGAAGAATGTAATGGTAAGTTTTTTATAAGGGGAATTTCTAATGAAGAAAGTAGTTATTTTGATTGTATCTGCTTTGGTGCTCATAGCAGGAGGATTTTTTTCTTTGGAATACTTAAAAGATAAAGAAATAGAAGAAAAGTTTTGGAAAGTACAAGAAGCACGTGTAGAAAAGTATATTCGTTATAATATTCAGGATGTTAAATCGATTACATTTATAGAACATAAAATAAGTCCAATGGGAATTCCGTCTATAGAAGGATATATAAATGATGATAAAGATCTATGGTTTGATGCTAGTATCAGTACTACAGAAAACTTCGAAGATAAATTTTCACGTTCTGGAGAACTAGGAAAACTTATAAAAGACCCTGAAAAATCTGTTTCCGAAATTGAAAAGGAAGAAAAGAAAACAAAAGAGTAGTCTTTACGATTACTCTTTTGTTTTCCTATAAAAATAAAACAAAAGTTGGTTATTTGTAATATAGTAATAGCCATTTAACTATCTATAAGATAATTTTTTCATATTTGATAACCATATGCCTATTAATCTCTTTATTTTAGTCTTATTCCTTTTCCAACCTTTATTATCTCTCATCCATCTTACGTTTTATGTATGCAGCAATTTCTATTCTCTTGTTTAGCTATGTCTCTTATATTGGCAGGAACATGAATTATTCAACCGAAGATTTATAATCACTCTTTACATTTTTTAGCCCTTCTATTACATTATTTATTCTTATCGATAAATCTTTTATTTCCTCTACTGTCAATTCACCTTCTGCCTCTTGAAGGTTAAACATACTTAGCCTCTTTGTTATACCTTTAATACGCCCAACAAAAACCATATGATGATTGACTGCTATTTCTCCTATGGCAGTATCAACGATAACATCTTCAATCTTTCCTAAATTATCAAATTCATCCGCTAGTTTTGCTATAGCATATCGATACCCTCTCTCTTCATCTAATAACTCTTCATACGCCTCCCGAATTGCATGAAATAATTCATTATACTCCCAATCTTTCATACATCCTCCCTCAAAAAAATCCCCACGCTTATGTGAAAATAATCTTTCAACACAAATATGAGGACTTCCTTATTTCATTACCATACTTTATACATTTTATTCGTTAGAACCTTCGTCTTTCAATTTATATACTCTATCTCTTTTCTCATCACTTTTGACAAAAATAAGCTTTTCTTCTTTAACAAACCCTTCTAATAGTAAGCATACTTGCCCATATGCTTTAGGCTTATTCGTTGTGAATCTTTCATCTGATATTTTACCAGCTCGTATTAATTGTTCGCATAACTCAAGTGCACTTATTTCTTCAGAATTAATTAATTCTAAAATGTCCTTTTGTAAGGGCGATAAAGGTACGGGAATCTCAGCTATCTCCACCTTTTCTGGTTTGTTTTCTTCTTCAAATAAATCTTCGAATGAAATTTGATTCATACTTCTTTTCCTTTCTAACGATTGATTTGTATAACATGAACTGAATCCTATAGCGTATGTATTATTATGTATTACTTACCTTTTTCAAAAATCTCAAACTCATGTACATCGTTTCATATAGTATATTTCGATTATACCAAATATACGTTCTGTTTTCTATTGTAGAATTCGTTATAATAGGGATGAAAGTAATAATGAACATTTTCTCGTTGTTAATTGTATACTCTCTGTAAAAAAATAGAAATATAATCTGTAAATTTGTATAATAAAATAGTACGAGCGAAATTTTATTATAGAAAGGTTCTGGTAACATGTTAGGTATTCATGTTGAAAAAACAAAAGATGAACTAATTATTTCATGGCAATTCTCTAAAATTCATATTCCATTATGTGAAATCACTGAGGTAACGGAAGATAATACATATGCTGGTGTTGAAGAAAAAAGCGCAATCCGAATTGGAACAGCATATGGTACAACTGATCGTATTTTAATTAAGACAGTAAAACAAAATTATTTATTATTCACTACTAATAGAGTATCCATTTTAAATAAAATAAAAGCTTAATTGTTTTTCTTCCTATATTTAAGCGTTAAACACTTTCATTCTATTATAGGAAACGCTACAAAAGGTTCGTTGATTACTCCTGCTCCTAATTCGGAAGCATATGGTGAAACTATATAACACAAACACCCTAGCTCTTCGCTAGGGTATTCTTAGTTTTATCTATAATACAGTAGTTCTACAATTCTTATTTATTTTTATGAACTCCTTGTAATTGACTAAGAACCTCATTGGCAGTCCTCTCAAATCTTTTAGGGTTATCAGCAATAATTTCATTAAGTAAATTAATTATCGTTAGTTGTATATCATGATTCATTCCTACAAGTACTTTAGCATACTCACTTCTATATAAATCATTATTTAAAATTCTTATGTTTAGTAGCATTGCCCACTCTTTTGCACTCTCAACCATTTTTGGTAAAGCTTTAGGCATCTCTGTTAGATATTTTCCCATTTCAAAATCTTCAATAAAATGAACTAGACCAAACATAACTTCTTCCTCTTGTGTTTCATCCTCAAATACTATACACAACTCTTTAATAAGCTTCTCATCATCACAATCTGCTAAGTTTTCTAATACACTGTCAAACTCTTCACATTCCGATTGATTTTTTAAAAATCTACAACTATATAATCTCTTGATCTCAGATTTGCTGTCCATATAAATTTCTCCTTTTAAATGAATTGGATAATTAAATTAATATGATCATTAGTTTTCAACTTTTCTATTACATCAATATATGGCTTCCATCTCAAATGTACATTTTTAAATATTCAGCAATTTCTACTTCTCCTCTTTCATAGTATCCCCTGTATACTTTACAGTACTATCAATACCATTCTGAGCAAGATACTTTACAATATTAAGATGCCCACCATAAATCGCTGAGAATAGAGGATTTCTATTTGGATCACTAACATCTAATATTGCACCATTATCAAATAAGTACTCTACAATACCAATTTCACCTTCACTAGCTGCATGTGCAATAGGCGCTGACTTTGGTACACCTTCATTAAGGTTAATATCCATACCAGATTCAACAAGAAATTTTATCATATCCAGTTCACCAGCTCTAGCCGCAGCATGTAGCCACGTTCCATAAGGCGTTACAAAATCAAGCACACCTTTATCAGTAATAATGATCTCTTTCGCTTGTTCTATACCCCCTTTTTTAATGAAATCATAGATTTTTATCGCTTTTCCCTTACTTTCCATAGAATCCCCCTGCACTATTTTCATCTAGATTAAACAGTTAGACATTGACTACGATACATTTAGCTAAGTGCTGCTGAGAGAGCAGATTTAAGCATAGTATCAAAATCGCAAAAAGTTTCCATATGCTCGCCTGAAGGCTTGTCTAGTTCAACAAATTTCTTCTTGGAAACATTATAACAATACCAAGCTATATCTGAATCTCCGAAAAAAATCAGTTCATCTTCTTCTTTAATTGATTCCCATATTTCATTAGCATCAAAAAAACTATCTACCTGATTTATTGGCTTAAAATCTAAAAAACTTTGGTCAATCCCATATATTATTAATCCATTAAATTCAATTCCATTAACTGTTTTTAAAAATTCATAGTACTGCTGTGGCAGGACATCTTCACCAAATTTTTCTACTACAGATTTACGAAATTTTGATAACTCCTTTTCGTTGATAGGTAAATTGAATTTTCGATTTCGTTTCTCTCTTATTTTGGATATATGACTAATCTTCTCTCTCCACATAACTTCACCTTCTAATAAATATTCAATCCTTTTTTAGGCTAGAATTACACAAAGTAATCCTCAATAGTACGCCCCATTACAAGGATTGGTTTCAAATTGCCCATTGCTTTTGGCGTGCTATTCAAATATTTTCCGAAGCCACTCTAGCTAGTATTAACCATATAATCTATCTAGATTGATATTTTAATGAAACATATTAAAGCGATTTTCATGATCCTACATGCAAACTTTCGAGTTATTTTATAATTAAAGTATTAAATAACCTCTTTACAAATCAAATCAACTTTTTCAAAATATTGTTGTGGTTGTTTCTCACTTATTTCTTTCAAAATTTTAATAACGCCTTCTTTATTTGTAGTTTTAGCCTTCTTCAATACATTAATAAATGGAATAATAAAATCATCTGAGGCTAGAAGACTTCTATAGAATCTTTTAGCACAATATTTAGCTTGTGGCAAAACAATGCTTATCCCTTCAATAATTTTATTTAAACCATCTTCAACTCCATTTTTTTCGATTATATAAAAAATCGATTCAATTAAATCACCAACAATCGAAGGTTCATCTATTTCATCATGAAATACACTGCACAAATCAATAATTACTTTATTATCTGCCATTTGCAATATTTCATTTAAGATTTCCTCAAATAGCTCAATACTATCATCTTCATGATCCAGAAAACGTATTCTTTTTAAAATAAATATCTTTTTTTCTAATGACATTTATTTCCCTCCATACTTTGAGTAGAGTTTATTGAAGAGTTTCAAAAAATTTATAGTTTAATACAAGAATTAACTTCTAGAATACAAATCTATCTTTAGTTATTAATTCAAATAGGTTGGTAATCGATTTAACCATTCTTCAAAATTATCCGCTTCCTTAGTTACACCATGTTCTTCATGAAAATAAAAGTAAACTCCCGTTTGCTGGCCCTCTTTTGAATGAAGACAAAAGTAATCTCCATTACCTATACTATAAAAAGGGATTAGTTCGTTTTTCCAAAAACCTTCTTTCATTTCATAATCATAAATAAATTCAATAGTATCATTTCCGTTCGTTTTACCACTAGAAACATTTAAAATATCCCCTGGAAATACATATTCAGACATTAGTTCAATAAAGCATTTAAATTCTTTAGGAAATTGACATCCAAATTTTTTCTCCAGTTCCCTCCAATCATTATCTGAAGGGGAATCTAAACCCTCTAATTCTTTATCTAACATACTGTCTAATAAGTTTGCAATTTCATCTTTTCCCACAAACTATCCCCCCTTATACTAGAAAAAAGGCTGAATTCTATTTTATTTACAAGTATTCTCTCGATTAAAGTCAAATGATACTGAATATGTGGTTCTTTTTCATAGTATCCCCTTATCACAATTTCTCTAAGATTGAATTTCCTTTTTCTAAATATAAATCTGGGTCGTCCTCTTTTATCTCAAGAAGAATCCCTTTAATTATTTGCTTTGTTGAACTATTTATATTTTCTAAAACATTCATATACGATACAACTAAATCTTTTGAATGTAAAAGTGTCCGATGAATTCTTTCCGCCCAGAATTCTGCATGAGGTAACATTTTAGGAATACTAATAGCTAATTTGTATAGCCCTTCCTCTCGCCCGGAATGTTCAGCAATATAAAAAATCGTTTCAATAAGGTAGTCACCCGCTGATGGCTCAGCAATATCATCATCAAAAATTATACAAAGATCAGGAATTATATCATTTGTCCCTTTATTCGCTAATTCATTGAGAATACTCTCAAAAACTTCAATATCATCCCCTTCATTCTCTAGAAAACGCATTTTATATAAAGTTGATATTCCCTCATTAAAATCCATTGACTTCTCCACCTTTTCATATCATCATTATTATAATTTTCCACATATTTTCACATCATTATGTTCATAATACGTTCAATTAATCTATCATAATAAACCATTACTTTCTAATAACTGATACCAATCATCCTCTTTGCTTCCTACGGTTTCACTAATTCCTCCAAATTGAACAAACTTATTACCTAATTCACAATATCTTTTTCCTGCATAATAATGTTGTAAGAAATTATTAAAATCACCATATAACTCAATAATAAAATTTTGATTAATTAAATCTCCATACAAACAAGAAACTTCTCCATTCACCTTATTAATAAACAATGGATATCTTTCAATTTTCCCTATACAAATCCACTTATCAGCACCACCTGGCATGTCCTCCGTATAAAATTGAATACTTTCGCGTTTTAGATGACCATATATAGTAATTACTCCACCGTTCAACATTTCATATTTTTTTATAACAAAATTATAATCTTTCAAAGGGCCTTCTTCTAATTTTTCATCCGTTTTTTCTACCTCTATAATTTCACCAATAAGCAAACAAAATGGATCATTACCTAAAATATCCTTAACTAATTCTATTTTTTCTAATACTGATTTCTCCATTTTCTACTCCCACTCATTATCTATTTCACTAAGATATAACTATTACTGTACCCCTTTTAAAGGTTATTATTTTTCACTTTCTCAAACCACTCATCAGCAAAATCATTAGCCGTTTTTATATCATCGTTTGTATGAATTAAATCATACTCATATTCAGCTTTAAACTTACCACTCTTAGCATCGTATATTAATTTCATCTCAGTTGGCATATCTTTTTCGTATTCTTTGCATAACATTTCAATTCTTTCGATATCTTCACTTATAATTTGTAGAACCTGAAACATTCGTTCTGGAGATACATCATATCTTTTTTCTCCATTTTTCAATGCATCATTAACCTTGTGACACTCTACATACTTATTGTTAATGAAATAAAAGAAACTACTAGAAATCATATCTTCTTCACATGAAACATACACATATACTTTATCAGCTCTATTTCCAACATATTCCATACATATGGATACCATATCAGCTTGCAATTCACTAAACCTTTCCTCAAATTCTTTCATATTACTTTTTCACTCCTTAGATTAAAATTCAAATAGCAACATCTTGATACCCCACTTCAGTTACTTTTTCATTTAGTAAACGTATTCCTAATCCATTCTCTGTATCCCACGTACAATCGAAAGTTATCCCAATATCTCGTTCTTCATGAATATCTCCATATGGGACTACAATTCCAACTAAAGTGATCCTCTTAAGTAATTGATCAATTGTTTCGATATGCGGATAATTTTCATTAAATCCAATATCATATCCTAATTGTTGACGCTCTTGCTTGTAATAGTCTAAAATCGCTTGTAAAAAACTTTGCTGCAATTGTTCCCAATTTTGCAATAATGAATTATAAGCAGTATATTGTCCTTCATCAAACTTACCGTCTTCTTCACCTTTTACTATCAAGGCTATTTCAACTTCTTTTCCACAAAATTCAACGGTAATGTCCTTACCCCATCCATATGTATACTCAATCTCACCAAAAACTGCATCATTTATAATCATTTTTAACCCTCCCCATTTACTCTCTTGGATCCATATGGATTTCTCTAATCGTATGAAAGTTCCCCTCTAACATTAACTGTTTTTTCCAGTCGTTTCTATACTCAGTATAATACTATCAATTGCTAATTTTTCAATGAGTTTTTTCGCCTTCCCGTATGGAAATCTCTCTACTAATATATAAGGAAGATTTTTTGAACCCTTTAGCAAATCAATTGCGGAAATCTCAAGCCCTAATACGTTCTTTATTCTTATTAAATCTTTCAAACCTTCACTAGGAGTTTTCACTAACACTATATTACATAAATCAGACGACTTATTTATCGTTTTCTGTTCTATTTCACTTACACAACCACTATTCACCCATTTTTTAAAATCAGCGGTAATTACAGTAGCATGGCTTGGATTCATGTCCCCAGAATCAATTACTACCACCTCTTTTTCCTCTGCATGTTGAGCCATTAAAAATACATTCCCCCCACCATCATCACCAACTGAGACATATCCCCTCGCATACTCATCTATTTCCCAAACCTCGTTCCTTTCTGCAATATGCTCCGTACCATAAATAAGTAACCCACCACCTATTGAAAAGCCATTTGCACATCTCAATAATTCCTTATATACATTAGGTAATGTAACATTCATGCGATTTTCTACTGCTTGAATTTCAATATCACTCGCTGCCGACTTTTCTATCAAATCTGGAATATTAGATAGATTAATCATTTAATATTCCCTCCTAAACTATCAAGATATTTAAACGTATTGCCTGTCATCTCTCTATAATCGTTTCACAATAGAGTTCATTAAATTTATAAAGTATGTCGGTATGTAAGCCTTCATTTTTCATTTGGTAAGTAGACAATCATTTTCCCTTTCATGTACTCACCTTTCCATCCACAAGGCCATCCTCCCATTTTATATACCTTAAATACCTTTTCATAAAAATTATCTACTTTTCCATTTACTAAACGATTTATTGCACACATCTCAAGGTCTCTTTCTACTTCTTCGAGAATATTTATATAATCAATAGAAATAAACTCCTGATAATAATTATAGTTATCAGAAAAAACTTCATATAACATATCTTTTTTTGATTCCATATTAGGGTTATAAGTTCCTTCTAATAATTTTGCACTTTCATCCGATTTCATATCATCCCAAACGATTTGGGTAACGTCCAAATCTTGAGACCAAGCCAATTCCTGTGCTTTATCAAAATCATGAATCATTTCAATGTCATGTAATAATTCATGTAACTTTATATCATTCCTATCAAATAAGCTTCTTTTTTGTATATACTCGATAACTTCCTCAACTAACTTAGTATTTTTACCATACTTCATCCCTGTAGCCACCTTTCCCGTCGTCCTTCGTTCCCATTCTCCATACTGTATTCACTTATGGATATTCTTTTGAATTTCATTGATTTTTTATAAGTATCTTTACTCATGCAGAGCTGCCTCGAAACCCCAATGCCCTAAAGTCTAATCAAAAACAACTCTTAATCCTAGGTTTTACGATAAATAAAAAGAATCTATTTTGAAAAAAGATTGATCAAAATGGATTCTTCTCCAGCAAATTTTTGTTTCGGCTTTATAAAAATTCGAGCATTTTCTGCATGTATCGCTCCATCATAGTGCCTGATTGTTCTCGCTAAAGTAAAGAGGCATTATTAAACTTTCTTAATATACTCATACACTTCTTTAGGTTTTATATTAAGCATGTGGGCAATTTCCGTTATTTTCTTTCCTTCTTCCTTCATCTTTTTTACTTTTCTCTCCATTGTTTGCTCATATTCTTCTGCGATATCAAATAATGGACTTAATAAAGAGTGCCATATTTCAAAATCAGTAAATTTATTTCTTTCTAAAAACTCATTTAACAATATATCCAATTCTTTAGTTAGTATCATTCTTTTACCTTCTAACACTTGTTTCTCAGTTAGAAAATCACCTATATCTTTCATAAAATTAATAAATGATTCCATGGAATCTGCAAGAAAATCACCACCACTCCAACTATCCATTCCGTGCATGAGTGAAGATATAGGGTATCCTTCCTCACTTAAGTCAATAATAATTGGATCTCCACACATAGTTTCATATGCAATAACAATCCAATTTGCATCCCAAGTATCTTCCTCATCGGTTACAAGGGAGTTTCCGTCGGTGTCAATGCTGTATCCTACTTGAAATTCATCTAATTGCTCAAAAGAACATACATCAAAATTCACATACTCTCTAATTTTTTTATGCTCTAAGTTCATAAGTTCTAAATTTCTCTTTACCTCTACTTTTTGATGATAAGAATTAAATTGTATCATTGTCATTTTTACTCCATCCCTATTATTACATTAAACTTCTAATCTTCATAAATTACCGATCCCATATACTTCAGGCTTCTACCATCCAGTTTTGCTTCTTCAACAAGTTCTTCATATTCAAAATCATATAACCGAATGATAGTATTGTATTGTTCTTCTAAATTTTCACCATAAAATTCTATAAGTTCACTTATAATTGATTCAGAATACGAAGCATTCTGTAGTAATTCAGACAAAGAAGATGTAACATGTTCATTATATGTACATTCTAATAAGTCTTGGTTATACTCAATGAAATCTATTTGAAAACCAGTCATAAAACGCGAAGGGATTCTGTTCCCCTCATTATCATATTTTATTTCTACATACTTTCTTAACACCATTTTGCTAGTACAACTTCCAAACCAAAGAGAAACAGCTCCTGGACTTTCCATATTAATCCTCCTTTCCAATTTTTCTATGTTCTAATGGTAATAAATCAGGCATACTGTTTCAGATATAATGTAATCAGCTTCTTAAATTCTTTTTACGCAGCTAAACCTTTAACTTTTTAAAACTTTCAGATACTTAGTATTCTTCGGATTCCCAAAGCATCTACCTTCTGATTTTTTATTGGCAATACTAAAAAATTCTTTTGCGGTTTCTAAATCACCTAATTCAAAAGAAACTTTTCCTGCAATAAATTCCTTATCACCAGAATCTATACGTGCAAATCCAGTTAAAAATATTTTATCTGCCCACTCCTTTGCTTTTTTTAAATCATTTACCATAAAACAAGTGGAGATAATATCCTTAACTAAATGGTAACTCTCTTCACAATAAATACCTTTAGGGTCAGGGATTATATCCCATGCCTCTTCTAATAACACAATAGAGTCATTATAGTTACCATTATTGAATTCTTCATTGCTTTTTTCCAAAAGACTTTCGAATTCTTCTTTTATATGTGATTGTAAAATAGCCATATTTACCCTCCTCAAATCATATCCTTAATCAATTCAAAATACTTATCATCCTCATTAAAAAAGAGTTTATAGCCTTCTAAAATATATGCTCTTAGCAAATACTCTCTAGCTTTATCAAGCTCCCCGCACTCGAATAAACTCTCTCCAAGTCTCAGTAAAATAAATGGATTTGAAATACCATCCGGACAGTTTCGTGCATTATATAAATTACTTTTCGCTTTCTCATACTCACGATTTAAAAAATAAGTATCTCCTAATGCTGTATAAATCCATGTACTTGTTTCCCAATCGGTCTTCGGTAACGGAACCAAATCCAGAGCAGCGATATAGCTCTCTATTGCTTTATCATCTTTTCCTTTTTCAACAAAAGCATCTCCTTCGTTACATAACCTCACAATTTGGTCATACACTTGATCGTTGAGTTCCAATATAAATCCTCCCAATAATTATTTATTTGGTGGCAAGTAATTTTCATTTAACTTTGTACCTGCGAATCGATTTAAACTATCATGATCTAATACATAATTATTGGAGTCTAACATCCATTCTCTAACCTCTGGGGACTCCGCTCCATAATATCTACCTGTATGTACTATTCCACCATGAAACTGAATCAGTTAAATGAGCCAGATCTGCTTGATCTAGAGGATACCATTTATTATCACTTGCCATAAATTCTAGTTCACCATCACTTTTTGTACGGATTTTTGATGAAATTGAATTTTCCATTCTTTCTATTTACTTCTCTACCCATATTGTAGCCATTCCCAGGCGTATTCCTCATTAGGTCGATGCCATTTTCCATTTGCATCTTAATAATAGTCTTTAAGTACATTACTCGTACCCTATGGAGCACACTCATGAAAGTTTACTAAACATGGTAATTTTATAATTTAAACCTTATCACCAAGATGTTTGTCGTTCTCGTGGACAAATACTATAATAAAAACACCTTTACCTAGTTACGCTTCAAAGCCAATTACAATCCATTCATCTACATAACCCCAAAAATCGATATTATATTTAGGCTTTAATTTTGCAGACCAGAAGGTAGCAGTGTTATCAATACAATTATTGTAATCTATAGCTACGTAACTCCCCATACCATTAGTGAAAAAGCCAAACGATGAATCTAGGTTGATTTTTATAGGCTCTTCTAAATCATCAATAATACTCCATTCAATATCCTCGTCCCCAAGATATGTTACTAATTCAAGTGGAACTAAGCCCATTGATTCACTCGCATAGTAATAAAATCCATCATGAACATTTTCATAAAAGCTTCGAATTGAAGCAGGTATTTTATCCCATGCATCCTCTAATTCTATGTTTTTTTGTCCCTTTTGAGGATTACACCCTTCGTAATATAATATGTCTCCTTTGGAATTTCTTATTGTGTATAAAATCGAATAAGCTCCTTCTACATCCAGAATTTCAACATTTGTTAGATGTTTATTTAGATAAGAGATCGTATTCCGTAATTCAGTCCCTACATTTCTCCCCCATATGTTCAGAAGTAAATCAATTCGCCCTTTAATATCGTCATTATAAAACAGTTCTCTCCATTCAATTGGTATCTCATTATCACCCAGTCTACTAATTTCATCGATTGTTAATATTCGAACATTTTTATTGTACCTTTTTAAATAAGTAAGTTTTTGATCCATCTACTATCCATCTCCCATTTTTCATTGTTTATTAAAGTCGTTAATCTGTTTTTGTATCTTTCTTTCAAGTTCTTTTCCTTTAACCAGCATTTATTTGAGCTAACCGATCCTGCTTTATTTAGATTTTTATACGTTCCTATGTCACCTTCTCTTGGTAACAGTTTTTTGAAGCTACTTCTTTTACAATACTACCTGTTCCCTTAACAACACACCTTTCCAAGTTCGAGGTTCTACTCTGCATACTGAATACCCTCCTTACAGGCCACAAGAACTTCCTTTTACAATTTCATTAATTCATACTTCTACCCCTTTAATGAAAGAAGGTTTATTATCGAAATATTTCGCTAGTTTATTTTTAATTATATAATACTACCAATATATGTTAGCCTTAATTCTTAAAAATAATTAAATTTATAAAATGCCTATGTATAAAAAAAGCACTTGTTGCCTTTCGTAGACAATCAAGTGCATTAATTTCATATGTTTTTTAAATAGCATAAATTTTGTAGGTCTTAGCTTGATCTTAATCATATCTTTCTATAAAATACTGCAGTCCAATTGTATCTAACACTCGGTCTACACTTCATATCAGACATTTTTTCATATAAATGTTCTTAGTATATTATTTTTGTAACTTTAAATTAGAAATTAACTCATCTAGACTATCCGAAAGCGCTTCAAACGAACCTCGTTCAAAACCCTCCAATTCAACCTTACCACTTACATTATCTAACACAACTATCAAACCGTTCCCTTCTACACCTATTGGAGTCTTATCAACCTTATTATGATTGTTTTTATACCCTTCTAAATTACTTTCGAAGGAATCCAATTCAATATTTGGTAATACAGGTTCTAACCTAATATAATGATTATCAATAAATCCATCTAAATCAGCAAACCAATAAGAATTAAAATAATAATCAATTGAAGTGTGCAATTTAATTTCAAATTTTTCCTCAATCGTCGTTAAATCATTCTTATTATTTTTTTCAATAGGTTTCCATGAAATTTCTTCTTCATCATCCATTTCACCTATATATATAAATGAATCCACTTCTTCGTTATATGGCGTTTTAAATAAAAAATCTAACCCTTTATCAAAATATTCTTTTCTTAAATTAAAATATTTGCTCATAGCATCCTTCATTACCAAAATAATCACCCTTACTTTTCTAATAGTTCAGCATATTTTGGTCATTTCCCCAAATTCCTGCGCTTTTCTCAGCATTATGAATCCCCCTAAACCTGGATGTAGCTTTGAGGGTACATCAACAGTTTGACCTCCACCACCAATGTGATGATGTAATAAAGTGTCATTATATAATTCTTTTAAATCATATTGGGGGAAATGTTTTCTAAACCTAAAAATCTCTTTAAGTTTATAGACTTTGTATCAAAATTTTAAAACCCTTTTATTCAAAACCGATAACAAACCATTCATCTACAAAATTCCAAAAGTGAACATTATATTTAGGCTGACTTTTAGCTGACCAAAAAATAGCATTGTTATTCTTACAATTTTCATAATCTATAGCTATGTAGCTCCCCATACCATTACTAAAGAATCCAAAAGATGTTTTTAAATTAATCTTTATAGGTTCTTCCAATTCATCTATAATCCCCCACTCTAAGTCTTCATCCCCAAAGTAAGTTATAGCTTCTAATGGCATCAATCCCATCGATTCACTTGTGTAATCATAAAATCCATTATGAACATTTTCATAAAAGTCCCTAATAGATTCAGGAATTTCTCTCCATGAAGATTCTAATTCCTCATTATTAAAACTATCTTTAGGATTTCTTCCTTCATAATATAAATCTTCTCCACCTTGATTTTTTATTGTATACAAGATTGAATAGGTGTCCTCACTTATCATCAGTTCAATATCCTCAAGGTATTCTGATAAGTAAGCAATAGTATTAGATAAATTATTATCTACATATTTTTTCCATATACTTAAAATTTTCTTGATTCTCTTTTCTCTATCATATTCACTAAATACTTCCACCCATAAATCAGGAATTAAAGATGCATTTATATTCTTAAATTCATTTGCATTAATCAATTGAATATCTTCATTATACTCTCTTAATATATCTAACTTAGAACTCATTTTTCCCCATCCTTTTTAATATTATTTTATATTATTCTTTGTTAAAATCATCAATTTGTTTTTGCAATATTCTTTCAAGCTGTTTTTCTCTTGTAATCATCTTACTCCTAAAGTCAGGACTAACTTCTATTTCATCTGGTGTTCCCTTTTTATAATGTGTCCATTCTTCATACGATTTAGATTGCTTTGAAGTATTTGCAGATTTACTTAATCCTGTAAAGTTTTCTGGGTTATTTAATACTTCTAACTGTTGTTTTTCTGTTAAATTACCAAAACCATCCACACTTACAATTCTGTCCATAGGCACAATATGATCTGCTTCTAGTGTGCCTATAAAAGTTTTTCCAGGAAGAGCTTGATCTTCCATTTCTATCTTTTTATTGTGGCCTTTATTTACTTGTTTTCTTATTTTTGCTGTCGGTGTTTTTTTCTTAATGCTTTATATTCTTCATCTGTAATCTTTCTCTCACCGTACCTAGGAGGAATTCCACTTTCACCCGTACCCTTAACCCCACCACTCTCCAAATTCGAGACCCTACTCTGAATACTCGCCTTTGAGGCATCATGGGCTTCTTGGAATTTCCCGCTATAGTTCGTTCCAGTTCTAGCGACACTTCCATCTGGCAGTATTTCTACACCTTTTACGAATGGGGTTACGGAGTCCACACCTTTTGCTAATGTATTTCCAATTATATAATACCAGTAATTTGGGTTAGCCTTAATTCACAAAAATAATTTTTAAAATTTTATAGCCTGTCTATCTATAAAAAAGCACTTGTTGCCTTTCGTAGACAATCAAGTGCTTTAAATTTATATGTTTTTAAGTAGTATTTAATTTGTAAGTTTTTTAGTAACAGTTCGACAGCCTTTACATGTTGTGACAAATACTAGGTAAAACTTACAAGTTTATATAAATGTATTCTACTTGTATTTATTGCTTAATAAATATAGAATACACTATTTTATCCTTCCATTAACTTCTTCCTCATTTTATGTGTTTCTAAATCTGCTAATCTAACAGGAATAGGTAAACGACTTTCATTATTAATACAGTTCATAACAATTTCAGTACTTGTATCTAAATCAATCCAGTTCCCACAAGAAACAAAAATAGGTTTAACATTTTTGGTCGTTCTTAAAGTTCGACCATAGACTTCATTATTTATTACAATATCAGTGTAAGATCCTTTTAGATTCTCTGGCATAATAAAATCTACATCTCGAATTTTAAGATAACTTTTTGCTACACCAATGGTTGGTTTATTTAGAAGAAAGGAAGCATGAGTAGCAATACCCATGTGACGATAATGTAAATATCCATTACCATCAAAAATATATATATCTGGTTGCTTTGTTAGCTTTTTAACTGCCTCTATTATTAAAGGTAACTCTCTAAATGCAAGGAAACCTGGAATATAAGGGATTGGTATTTCTCCATAACTGTATACTTTTTCGACAACTTCCTTTGTACCATAATCAATGATTACAATACAACATGTACCATACTTAGTCTTATTCACATCCCAATAAGCCAAATCTACCCCTGCGATAAATTGTATCTCTTCTATTTGAAAATTATTTTCTAATTTAATTCTAGGTGATAATTCACTTTGGATTTTTGAAAACTCTTGTATTAATTTCTTTTCATCAAAATTATTCATTATCATCACAATCAGATAATCGGGTAATTAGTCCTAATTCCTCTTTTGTTGGAGCAACTTTTTGCCTAATTATATTCCCTTGTTTATCCCATTCAGTATATTTTAAACAAACGCCAAACTTAAACGTTCCTTCATATTTGAGTTCTTCGCTTTCATACCAAATTTTTCTTATACCTCTTGTTTGTCCTTTTATCATGTAATCTATAGATTTAAGTTTCCCATTATGGTGAAATTTAACATAATTACCTTCTTTAAAACCATTCTTATAATAACAGTAATACGCTAGATTCCCATTTTCATATAACTCATAAGCTAATCCAGTAAAAGGTTTTCCATCTTCATCTTCTGGGTTATCCAGCACTTCATCGCTGTAAGAGGTAAACCATAGTTCCTCATCAAAATCTATACCCTGTTCTAATACATATTCTTTACTTAATACATCCATCTTATTTTCCAATTTTTCTCACCTCTGAACTAAATTCAAATCCTTCAGTAATAAAATTACAATGTGGACAGGTTGGCATCATCATACCAGCCGGTTTCAATTTCTTACCAGATCTTACGACGTGGGTAATAAAATCTGTTGGCTGTGCGTTGGGATTCGCAAGTAATGCCATGCCTGATTCAAGGAGTATACCTCTGCGTGGGAACCTGCTCCATACGTAAATTTATAACCATCTCTAACACTACTAGGCATGTTCTCTATCCGATTCCTAATAATTGGGTGCAATGTAACTGGAATATCACCGTCAGTATTGTTAATTCCAAAATAATATTTTCCAGTATTTTTATCAAATGTTCCTGCAACCGCTGAACCCATTTCGTTTTTGGTTAGCCCTAATGTATTTAATCTTTCAACCTCTTTTTCTACAGCACCACGTAAATTAATTCTATGATTTAATTTACGTGGAGTAAATCGACCATATTTATTACGCAAGTATTCTATTCTACTTAATTTTTCACTACTATTAGAAACTTCACCCGTACCCTTAACCCCACCACTCTCCAAATTCGAGATCCTACTCTGAATACTCGCCTTTGAGGCATCATGGGCTTCTTGGAATTTCCCGCTATAGTTCGTTCCAGAT
>NZ_JAKUGG010000038.1:0-38051 GCF_022663835.1 Bacillus cereus group sp. BfR-BA-01347
TACAGAAAGATTCCAAGAAAAACTTCACGGCCTTTCCCCGATAGAATATCGGGAAAAGGCCGTGGCATAATACTCTTTTTATTACTGTCTACTTGACAGGGAGATGACCAAACCTGTTCTTTTTTATTTTGAGAAAAACTAGTAGAAGTGATGAAGAAAATAAATGTGAATGATGAAGTGTTACAATAAGGACAGAGAACAAAGATTTTTCTATTCTATTTTTTAAAATATAAGAATGGGGAAAATAATAATGGAAAAGTCGTCATTTTTTTGTTTTACTAAGTAGAGACGAAATGAGTGTGGAGGCAAGCATGAAAATAAAAGAGATTATCGTTGTAGAAGGTAAAGATGATACAGTTGCGATTAAGCGTGCTGTTGATGCGGATACAATTGAAACGAACGGTTCAGCAATCGGTGATCATGTTATTGAGCAAGTTAAATTAGCGCAACAAAAAAGGGGCGTTATTATTTTTACAGATCCGGATTATCCTGGAGAGCGTATTCGAAAAATTATTTCTGACAAGGTTCCTGGCTGTAAGCATGCCTTTTTACCGAAGGAAGAAGCGCTTGCTAAAAGGAAAAAGGGTGTCGGGATTGAACATGCTTCTAATGAGTCGATTCGCCGTGCTCTAGAGAATATACATGAAGAAATGGAAGCTTACACAAGTGAAATTAGTTGGAGCGATTTAGTCGATGCAGGCTTAGTGGGCGGAGAAATGGCAAAGAGCCGCAGAGAAAGAATGGGTAAGCTATTAAAGATTGGTTATACAAATGCAAAACAGTTACATAAACGATTACAGATGTTTCAAGTTTCAAAGGAATCATTTGCAGAAGCTTATAAGCAAGTAATACAGGAGGAAAAAAAATGAAGGATATCGCAACGCCAAATCGTACAAAAGACATTGTTGAAAAGTATGGATTTTCATTCAAAAAAAGTTTAGGACAAAACTTTTTAATTGATACAAATGTATTAAATCGTATTGTCGATCATGCAGAAATTGGTTCAGAAAGTGGTGCAATTGAAATTGGACCAGGTATTGGTGCATTAACAGAGCAATTAGCGAAGCGTGCTAAAAAAGTAGTGGCTTTTGAAATTGATCAAAGACTATTACCAATTTTAGATGAGACGTTAGCGCCATATGGTAACGTTACAGTTATTAATAAAGACGTACTAAAAGCAGATGTACATGAAGTATTTAATGAGCAATTTGAAGAAGGACAAGATGTAATGGTAGTAGCTAACTTACCATACTATATTACAACGCCAATTTTATTTAAATTGCTTGAAGAAAAGTTACCAGTTCGTGGATTTGTTGTTATGATGCAAAAAGAAGTTGGAGATCGTTTAGCTGCTAAACCTGGAACGAAAGAGTATGGTTCTTTATCGATTGCCATTCAGTATTATACAGAGGTTGAAACAGTTATGACTGTACCGCGTACAGTGTTTGTACCACAGCCAAATGTTGATTCTGCAATTATCCGCCTTCTAAAGCGTCCTAAACCGGTTGTAGAGGTGAAAGATGAAACGTTCTTCTTTGAAGTAGTACGAGCAAGTTTCGCACAGCGCCGTAAAACTTTAATGAATAATTTATCAAATAATTTAAATGGTTTCCCGAAAGATAAGGAGTTATTGGATCGAATTTTAACAGAAGTAGGAATTGATCCAAAGCGAAGAGGCGAAACGCTATCTATTGAAGAGTTTGCAACATTAAGTAATGCATTAGTTCTTCATAAATTATCATAAGAATATGAAAGGGACAGTTCAAGTTGAACTGTCCCTTTTGTCACCTTTCTCTCTCTAAATTCATACTTTAAAAACAGGTAAGATGGCCTAATGAGTTTGGAGGTAGGAGAATGGTTTTACATGTTGGAGAATTAGTGGAACGATATTCTCATAAGAGGGATATTCTTTTTCGTATTATAGAAATAAAAGGCGAGATAGCTATATTGTTTGGAGAGGAAATTAGACTGGTGGCGGATGCGCCACTTGAAGATTTAATTAGTATAGATCAAAGAGAACATAAAAAAAGGGTGAAGCGTGAGAAAGAAACAATGGAGCGCACGTACCGTTTGTTTCAACAAGATTATGTGCTGATGAAACAAAGGCATGAACATACTTCAACTGGTGGATATACAAGTGAGGTGAATTATTTTCAAATGCCGGGACGTGTATTGCATATAGATGGAGACCCTTTATATTTGCGCAAGTGCTTAGATTTATATAATAAAATTGGCGTTCCTGTTCAAGGTATTCATTGTAAAGAAACGGAGATGCATGAAAAAGTAGTAGACTTAATAGATCACTTTCGCCCAGACATTCTCGTTATTACAGGGCATGATGCATATACAAAATCAAAAGGAGTGAAGGGAGATTTAGCGGCATATAGGCATTCAAGGCATTTTGTACAGGCTGTTCGTGAAGTGCGAAAAAAATATCCATCATTGGATCAACTTGTTATTTTTGCTGGGGCATGTCAATCACATTTTGAGGCACTAATTCGTGCAGGGGCCAATTTCGCTAGTTCACCATCTAGAATTAATATTCATGCACTAGATCCTGTATATGTAGTTGGTAAAATTAGTTTTACTTCATTTATGGAGAGAGTCAATGTATGGGATGTCGTACGTAATACAATTACTGGTGAAAAGGGACTAGGTGGAATTGAAACGAGAGGGATTTTACGAACGGGATTACCTTTTCAACATTATGAAGAGTAAGCAGGGTACATATGTATCTTGCTTTTTTGTATGGAAGGATTTAAATGAATTTGGATAAAAAGAGGCAAGAACGTACAGACTACGTAATGATACTTTTACAATATAGTATTTCTTCTATCTATTCAAACGCAGGATGATATTAGCTGTGAATCGCGGTTAATAATTAGGATAGATATATCGTGCTTTAAGTGTTCAATCTAAATTACAGCGAGGTGTAGCGAAGTATATGTCAAAACGTTTAGATGAAATTAAAAGCGAATTAGATCACCATCTTGGACAGCGACTTATGTTAAAAGCAAATAGTGGAAGAAGAAAAACTGTGGAGCAATCAGGTGTACTAGCAGAAACATACCGTTCCGTTTTTGTTGTACAATTGGATCAACAAGAAGATGCGTTGCAACGTGTATCTTATAGTTATGCAGATGTTTTAACAGAGACAGTAGAGTTAACATTTTATGGAGACCCTCATAATGAGGTCATTTTATAATCCGTATATCATTACATATATTCCCAGAAATGAAAAGCTATATTATTTTGCATACTAACTATACCGTAGCAAAATAAGGAGGGACTCTGCATTGAGTAGACGAAGAGGTGTCATGTCAAACCAATTTAAAGAAGAGCTAGCAAAAGAGCTTGGCTTTTATGATGTTGTTCAGAAAGAAGGATGGGGCGGAATTCGTGCGAAAGATGCTGGTAACATGGTGAAACGTGCTATAGAAATTGCAGAACAGCAATTAATGAAACGAAACCAGTAGTTGTAAGATACTTTCTATGCTACGGTAGCCGAGGAGACATTCCTCGGCTTTTTGTACTCTAAAAGGTGCCATCATTTTACATAAGTAGTTTCATTCTGAATGCTTTTCGTTATAATTAGGGAAGTGTCATCGTCTTACTATAAATTTATGGTAAAATAAACGATAAAAGATTGAGTACATAGAGTGGGTGAATAGATTGAAGCTACTAGTGAAAGCACCAGCAAAGATTAATCTGTCGTTAGATGTACTGGGAAAAAGACAAGACGGATATCATGAAGTGAAAATGATTATGACAACCATTGATTTAGCAGATCGTCTAGAACTAACGGAATTAGCAGAAGACCGTATTGAAATTTTATCCCATAATCGGTATGTCCCAGACGACCAACGAAATTTAGCTTATCAGGCAGCGAAATTATTAAAAGAGAAGTTTAATGTAAAAAAAGGTGTATCTATTACTATTGAAAAAACGATTCCAGTAGCAGCTGGATTAGCAGGTGGAAGTAGTGATGCAGCAGCGACATTACGTGGTCTTAATAAATTATGGAATTTAGGGCTTACAATTGATGAGTTAGCAGAGCTTGGCGCAGAAATTGGATCAGATGTATCGTTCTGTGTATACGGCGGCACAGCAATTGCCACTGGAAGAGGAGAGAAAATTGAGCATATAAAGACTCCGCCTTCTTGTTGGGTTATTTTAGCGAAACCACATATAGGTGTATCTACTGCTGATGTGTATGGAAATTTAAAGTTAAATCGAGTTACACATCCAAATGTAGATAAAATGGTTGATGTCATAAATTCTGGTGATTATAAAGGAATTTGTGATACTGTTGGTAACGTTTTAGAAGATGTAACATTTGGAATGCATCCTGAAGTTGCCCGTATTAAATCACAGATGAAGCGATTTGGAGCGGATGCTGTATTAATGAGTGGAAGTGGTCCAACTGTATTTGGACTTGTACACCATGATTCACGAATGCATCGCATTTATAACGGATTAAAAGGATTTTGTGAACAAGTCTATGCGGTACGTTTATTAGGAGAGCGAGAAACGCTTGAATAAAGACGTATAATACGTTATGATTTGTTTAGAATATTCGTGATTTGAGGTGAGAGTATGAAAATTAGAAGAAGTACAAGATTAGTCGATATGACTTATTACTTGCTACAAAACCCTCGTCAGCTAGTATCTCTCACTTTTTTTGCTGAAAGGTATCAATCGGCTAAGTCTTCCATTAGTGAAGATTTAGTTATTATTAAGCAAACGTTTGAACAACAAGGGGTCGGCACATTGCAAACGATACCAGGAGCAGCAGGAGGAGTGAAATATATACCGTATATAAGTGAAGAAGAGGCAGATCTAATTATTGATGAGCTTTGTGGCTTATTTGAAAACCCAGATCGTATTTTGCCTGGTGGTTACTTATACATGACAGATTTATTGAGTAATCCTCGCCATATTAATGGCGCAGGTCGTTTGTTTGCTTCTGTTTTTGCTAGGCAACCAATTGATGCAGTTATGACGGTGGCAACGAAGGGGATTCCACTTGCTTATGCAGTGGCAAATTACTTAGATGTACCAGTTGTAATTGCAAGAAAAGATAATAAGGTAACAGAAGGTCCGACTGTTAGTATTAACTATGTGTCGGGTTCTTCTAAACGAATTCAAACAATGACGTTAGCAAAACGCAGTCTTCCAGAAGGGTCGAATGTTTTAATTATTGATGACTTCATGAAAGCTGGCGGAACAATTCAAGGTATGATGAGTATGTTAGAAGAGTTCAAGGCTAATGTTGTTGGTATTGGTGTATTAGTAGAATCCACAGATATTGAAGAACGACTAATTAATAATTTTGTATCATTAATTCGTCTATCGGAAGTTGATGTGAAAGAAAAAACGATTCAAGTGGAAAAAGGGAATTATTCTCTTGCACCATTTGATGAAGGGCTTGTAGAGGCGGAATAAAAGATAGAGCAGATAGCTCTATCTTTTTTTATTTTATTTATAGATTATAAAATAGATGGACAAACTGCCTTTCGTACACTATTTTTAAAGAGTAAAATAAATAATAAAAGGGTGAAAAGTATGAAAGTTGTTCAAACAAGCAAGGCACCACAAGCAATTGGACCTTATTCACAGGGGATTATTGTAAATAACATGTTCTATAGCTCAGGACAAATTCCATTGACGGCAAATGGGGAGCTTGTAACAGGAGATGTAACAGCACAAACAGAACAAGTATTTCAAAATTTACAAGCGGTATTAGAGGAAGCAGGTGCTTCATTTGATACAGTCGTAAAAACAACAGTATTTTTAAAGGACATGGATGATTTTAATGCTGTGAATGAAGTGTATAGCTCTTATTTCTCTACTCATAAACCAGCTCGATCTTGTGTGCAAGTAGCAAAATTACCGAAAGATGTTTCCGTTGAAATTGAAGTAATCGCCCTAGTTAAGTAACCTTTTGTAAGCGATAACCTCCACTAATCTCTATATTCAACTACTTTAAAAATTTTTATCTTAAAAATTTTTAAAAAATTAAAGGGAAAATAGAAAATTTGTGGAATTTATACAAATATATCGCTTATTTAGAAAAGGGTGGTGAACACAAGATGGAAGTGACTGACGTAAGATTACGCCGCGTAAACACAGAAGGCCGCATGAGAGCAATTGCCTCTATTACTCTAGACCATGAATTTGTTGTTCATGATATTCGTGTAATTGATGGTAATAATGGATTATTTGTAGCAATGCCAAGTAAACGTACTCCAGATGGAGAGTTCCGTGACATTGCACATCCAATTAATTCTGGTACACGCTCTAAAATTCAAGATGCGGTTTTAACAGAGTATCATCGTTTAGGCGAGTTAGAAGAGGTTGAGTTTGAAGAAGCAGGTGCTTCGTAAAATTCGAATGAAAAGGGCTTTTGACAAAAAGCCTTATAATTTTGTAGCAAACTCCTGTAAGCATTTACAGGGGTTTGTTTTTTTTGTTTTATATTTGGAAACTTCATAATTTATTAACATAAAAAGAAGAAACTACTAATTTTTTCAAAATCATTTTAAATAGTATAGCTTATTTCTTAAAAAAGATACTAAAGAGTAAAACATCTTATAAGAATTATGGTAAAATTTAATAGTTAAAATGTGTTTCTTGAAATATATGATGATTTAGGATAATATCTTTAATGGATAAATAGGTTGCGATGGAGGGTCTATATGTCAAACAGATTTGCAGTGATTCTAGCTGCAGGTAAAGGCACACGTATGAAGTCAAAGCTATACAAAGTGCTGCATCCTGTATGTGGAAAACCTATGGTACAACACGTAGTCGATCAAGTATCTCAATTAGGATTGCAGAAACTTGTAACGGTTGTTGGACATGGTGCTGAAATGGTACAAGAACAGCTAGGGAACGTAAGTGAATTTGCATTACAAGCAGAACAACTTGGTACAGCACATGCTGTAGATCAAGCTGCAAGTGTACTTGCAAATGAAGAAGGAACAACTTTAGTTATTTGTGGTGATACGCCTCTAATAACTGCTGAAACAATGGAAGCATTACTTCAGCAACATAAAGAAGCAGGAGCAATGGCGACGGTGCTAACAGCATACATAGAAGAGCCTGCTGGATATGGCCGTATTGTTCGTAATGAGAATGGTCATGTTGAAAAGATTGTTGAGCATAAAGATGCAAATGAGAAAGAATTAGCTATTAAAGAAATCAATACAGGTACGTATTGTTTTGATAATAAGGCTTTATTTGCTTCACTTTCTAAAGTTTCAAATGATAACGTGCAAGGTGAATATTACCTTCCAGATGTTATTGAGATTTTAAAAAATGAAGGTCATATCGTATCAGCTTATCAAACAGAGCAGTTCGATGAAACGTTAGGTGTTAACGACAGAGTCGCTCTATCGCAAGCGGAAATTATTATGAAAAACCGTATCAACCGAAAGAACATGGTAAATGGTGTTACAATTATTGATCCAAGTAACACTTATATTTCTGCTGATGCAATTATCGGTAGCGATACAGTTCTTCATCCAGGAACAATTATTGAGGGGAACACTGTAATTGGTTCTGATTGTGAAATTGGACCGCATACAGTAATTCGCGATAGTGAAATTGGAGATCGTACGACAATTCGACAATCTACTGTACATGATAGTAAGCTTGGTACGGAAGTATCGGTTGGTCCATTTGCACATATTCGCCCAGATTCAGTTATTGGAGACGAAGTACGCGTTGGAAACTTCGTGGAAATCAAAAAAACTGTCTTTGGTAATAGAAGTAAAGCTTCACACTTGAGTTATATCGGGGATGCACAAGTTGGAGAAGACGTGAATCTTGGTTGTGGTTCAATTACGGTGAACTATGACGGTAAGAATAAATTCAAAACTGTGATTGGTAATGGGGTATTTATTGGATGTAATTCAAACCTTGTTGCTCCAGTAACAGTTGAAGATGGTGCTTATGTGGCGGCAGGCTCTACAATTACAGAGAATGTTCCATCAAAAGCATTATCGGTAGCACGTGCACGTCAAGTTAACAAAGAAGACTATGTTGATCAATTGCTGAATAAGAAAAAATCATAATAATGTGGAGGGTTAATCTAGATGTCGACTCAATATCTAAATTCTAATTTGAAAGTATTCTCTTTAAACTCTAATAAGGAACTTGCTGAGCAGATTGCAAAGCATATTGGAGTAGGACTAGGAAAATGTTCTGTTGATCGTTTTAGTGATGGAGAAGTTCAAATTAACATTGAAGAAAGTATCCGTGGTTGCGATGTATTCATTATTCAATCTACAAGCTTCCCAGTAAACGAACATATCATGGAATTACTTATTATGATCGATGCATTAAAACGTGCATCTGCGAAAACAATTAATATTGTTATTCCTTACTATGGTTATGCGCGTCAAGACCGTAAAGCGCGTTCTCGTGAACCAATTACATCGAAACTTGTAGCAAACTTGCTTGAAACAGCAGGTGCAACTCGTGTAATCACTCTAGATTTACATGCTCCACAAATTCAAGGGTTCTTTGATATCCCAATCGACCACTTAATGGGTGTACCGATTCTTTCTGATTACTTTGAAACAAAAGGTCTTAAAGATATCGTAATCGTGTCTCCTGATCATGGTGGTGTAACTCGTGCAAGAAAAATGGCAGATCGTCTAAAAGCGCCAATCGCTATTATTGATAAGCGTCGTCCTCGCCCGAACGTTTCAGAGGTAATGAACATTATCGGTAATATTGAAGGCAAAACAGCGATTTTAATTGATGACATCATTGATACAGCTGGTACAATTACATTAGCAGCAAACGCTCTTGTTGAGAACGGTGCTTCTGAAGTATATGCTTGCTGTACACACCCAGTATTATCTGGTCCAGCAATTGAGCGTATTCAAAATTCAAACATTAAAGAGTTAGTTGTAACGAACTCTATTGTATTACCAGAAGAGAAGAAAATCGACAAAGTACATGAACTTTCAGTTGCTCCATTAATCGGAGAAGCAATCATTCGTGTATACGAAGAAGAATCCGTGAGTGTATTATTCAATTAATTGGATAGAATGAGACGTAACCAAAATTGGTTACGTCTTTTCGTATCGAAAAAAGAAAGTAGTGGTACAAGAATGAAATTGATAGTAGGACTTGGGAACCCAGGTAGAGAATATGAATTAACAAGGCATAATATTGGATTTATGGCCATTGATGAACTTGCGAAGCGTTGGAACATTTCTTTGAATGAACAAAAATTTAAAGGTGTATTTGGTGCAGGGTTTGTTAATGGAGAAAAGGTAATCTTATTAAAGCCGCTAACATACATGAATTTATCTGGGGAAAGTATTCGTCCACTCATGGATTATTATAAAATTGATGTTGAGGACTTCGTTGTTATGTACGACGATTTAGACATTCCTGTAGGTAAATTGCGTCTTCGCATGAAAGGTAGTGCCGGTGGACATAATGGTGTAAAGTCAACGATTTCGCACTTAGGAACACAAGAATTTCAACGTATCCGTATGGGAATTGATCGCCCGAAAAATGGAATGAAGGTAGTCGATTATGTATTGGGACGCTTTACATCTGAAGAGATTCCGGATGTTAACCATTCTATTGAAAAAGCAGCGGATGCATGTGAAGAGTGGCTAAATAAGCCTTTTCTTCAAATCATGAATACTTTCAATAGTTAAAAATGAGATTGGGAATATTTCTCTTTTGTTTTACCCATACTAGTAGTAATTGAATTTTTAGGAGGCTAGTATGGAAGGGTATTATTATTGCAGACACTGCGGAGGTAATGTAGGCTCCATTAACGCAGAAAAAGTATATAGCGACGTTTTATTTCAACTAACGGAGCAAGAAGTAGTAGAAATGATTCATTTTCATGAGAATGGAAATATATATATAAAAACGATTTGTGAATCGTGTCAAGAAACGCTCGCATCTTATCCTGAGTATTATGAGTATGAAAAATTTCTGCAATAAAATGTTGTCGCTTTGGCATGTCCAAAGCATTTTTCTGTTTTCCTTTTCCAAAATATTTGCATAAAATAGAATGACTTGCTCTTTATGTTGAGAGGAGTTTTAAAAATGATAGGTTTATTAGAGCAATTTTATAAAAATGAAGAGATACAATCGGTTATTAATGGGTTAGAAGATGGGTTAAAAGAACAACTTATATCAGGGATGGCAACGTCTTCTCGTTCATTATTAATGGCGGCTTTATATAAAAAAACAAAAAAATCACAATTAATCGTGACACATAACTTATACCAAGCACAAAAAGTACATGAAGATTTAGTGGCGTTACTTGGTGAAAAAGATGTGTGGTTATATCCAGTGAATGAACTGATAGCATCGGAAATTGGAGTTGCAAGTCCAGAATTGAAGGCGCAACGTATAGAAGTGTTAAATCGCTTGGCTGCGGGAGAGAATGGAATCATTGTAGCGCCAGTGGCAGGATTGCGTAGATTTTTACCAATAAAAGAATTGTGGAAGCAAAAGCAAGTTGAAATCAATCTAGGGCAAGAGATTGATTTAGATGCGCTCTTGCATACTTTACATCATATTGGCTATGAACGTAAGTCGATGGTAGAAGCTCCAGGGGAGTTCAGTTTGCGTGGGGGAATATTAGATATTTATCCTTTAACTGAAGAACTACCATTTCGTATTGAATTCTTTGATACAGAAGTCGATTCTATTCGATTATTTGATGTGGATGAACAGCGTTCTCAAGGTAAAAAAGAAAGCGTTAGGTTTGGTCCGGCAACAGAGTTTTTATTTTCACAGGAAGAATTAAAATCAGGAATTCAGCATCTTGAAGAAGGCTTGACTAAGACGATGCAAAAACTTTCTGATGATAAACTAAAGACTAAAGTGCTTGAGACGGTAAGTCATGAAATTGAGATGTTGAAAAACGGGCAAAGTATAGAACAGATGTTTAAATACTTATCTATTTTCTATAAAGAACCTGCTAGTCTGATAGATTATTTACCAGAAGATGGTGTTGTAATTTTAGATGAGATTTCCCGTGTTCAAGAGACAGCATCACATCTTGAAACAGAAGAGGCGGAATGGTATATATCACTTCTTGGTGAAGGAACAATTATTCAAGATTTATCTTTCTCTCACCCATTCGAGGGGTTTCTTCATCATAAAAAAAGAAGTTTTGTATATTTAACGTTATTCTTGCGTCATATCGCACACACACATCCGCAAAATATTGTTAATGTAACATGTAAAACAATGCAAGATTTCCATGGACAGATGAATTTGTTAAAAACAGAAATTGATAGATGGAATGAAGGGCATTTTACGACTGTTGTACTTGGAACAGATGATGAACGTGTGAAAAAATTACAACATATTTTAAGTGATTATGATATTGAGGCAGATATTGTAGAAGGTACAGATATTTTATTGCCTGGAAGGTTACAGATTGCTGTAGGTGATTTACATGCAGGATTTGAAATGCCGATGCAAAAGCTTGTTGTCATTACTGAAAAGGAGCTTTTTCATAAGAAAGTTAAAAAATCACAACGTAAACAAAAGTTATCGAATGCTGAACGTATTAAAAGTTATTCAGAATTAAAAGTTGGAGATTATGTAGTTCACGTAAATCATGGTATAGGTAAATTTTTAGGTATTGAGACATTAGAGATTAATGGTGTTCATAAAGATTATTTAAATATTAAATATCAAGGTAATGATAAGCTATACGTTCCAATTGAACAAATTGATCAAGTTCAAAAATATGTAGGATCTGAAGGTAAGGATCCGAAAGTTTATAAATTAGGTGGTAATGATTGGAAGAAGGTTAAAACGAAAGTTGAAAAATCTGTACAAGACATTGCGGATGACCTAATTAAACTATATGCTGAGCGCGAAGCTTCAAAAGGCTATGCATATACGCCAGATACGGCAGAACAACAAGAGTTCGAATCATCTTTCCCGTATCAAGAGACAGAGGATCAGTTACGTTCTATTGACGAGATTAAAAAAGATATGGAACGCGGACGCCCGATGGATAGGCTCCTTTGTGGTGACGTAGGGTATGGAAAGACTGAAGTGGCTATTCGTGCGGCATTTAAAGCAATTATGGATGAAAAACAAGTTGCAATTTTAGTACCGACAACGATTCTTGCGCAGCAACACTATGAAACAATTCGAGAGCGTTTTCAAGATTATCCGATCAATATAGGCTTATTAAGTAGATTCCGTACGAGAAAACAACAAAATGAAACAATTAAGGGCTTAAAGGATGGAACAGTAGATATTGTAATCGGAACACATCGTATTTTATCTAAAGATGTTACGTATAAAGATTTAGGGCTTCTTATTATTGATGAAGAACAAAGATTTGGTGTAACACATAAAGAAAAAATTAAACAATTGAAGGCGAATGTTGACGTATTAACATTAACGGCAACTCCGATTCCGCGGACGCTTCATATGTCTATGCTTGGTGTGCGCGACTTATCTGTTATTGAGACACCACCAGAAAATCGTTTCCCAGTCCAAACGTATGTAGTCGAGTATAATCCAGCGTTAATGCGAGAGGCGATAGAGCGAGAGCTTGCAAGAGGTGGTCAAGTTTACTTCCTATATAACCGTGTAGAGGATATTGAAAGAAAAGCAGATGAAATTTCGATGTTAGTTCCAGATGCCCGCGTAACGTACGCACATGGGAAAATGAACGAAAGCGAATTAGAGTCTGTTATGCTATCATTTTTAGAAGGACAGCATGATGTTCTTGTAAGTACAACAATTATTGAGACGGGTGTAGATATTCCGAATGTAAATACGTTAATTGTATTTGATGCAGATCGTATGGGATTATCACAGTTGTATCAGCTTCGTGGGCGTGTTGGACGTTCTAATCGTGTTGCATATGCATACTTTGCATATAAACGTGACAAAGTGCTGTCAGAGGTTGCAGAGAAGCGTCTACAAGCAATTAAAGAGTTCACGGAACTTGGATCTGGTTTCAAAATTGCGATGAGAGATTTATCTATTCGTGGAGCAGGTAATTTGTTAGGGGCAGAACAGCATGGATTTATTGATTCTGTCGGATTTGATCTATATTCTCAAATGTTAAAAGATGCAATTGAACAGCGTAGAGGAACAGATGGGGCTGAAAATATAGTTAATGTTGAAATTGACTTAGAGGTAGATGCATACTTACCAGATGCTTATATTTCAGATAGTAAGCAAAAAATTATGATGTATAAACAATTTAGAGGTGTTTCTGCAATTGAGGATATTGAAGAATTGCAGGAAGAAATGATCGACAGATTTGGCGATTATCCACAAGAAGTTGGTTATTTATTACAAATTGCAAATATTAAAGTGTTGGCAATGAAAGAACAAATTGAATTAATTAAGCAGAATAAATTTGAAGTAACATTTCTGTTTTCTGAACAAGCAAGTCAAAATATTGATGGTGGAAAATTATTCATGCTCGGAAATAGTTTTGGACGTATGATCGGTTTAGGAATGGAAGGATCACAATTGAAAATTGTTATGAAAACAAATGGCTTAGAGACATCGAAGTGGTTAACAATTGCTGAAAATTTATTAAAAGGCTTACCAGATGTAAAAAAAGAAGTAATAAATGCCTAAAATAAGATAAAAAAATACAATTCGACGTGCATAGAAGAACTAATGTGTAAAATACTATATCTAACAGTTGGTGATTTTTACATGAACAGGTAAATTCACCACTTTGATCATCAGTAGAAAGTGAGGCAGCATTAGAATGAAAGCAACTGGAATCGTACGTCGAATTGATGATTTAGGCAGGGTCGTAATCCCGAAGGAAATTCGTAGAACTTTACGTATTCGAGAAGGAGACCCACTAGAAATATTTGTTGATCGCGATGGAGAGGTAATTTTAAAGAAGTATTCTCCAATTAGTGAGCTAGGTGATTTTGCAAAAGAATATGCTGATGCTTTATATGACAGCTTAGGACATAATGTGCTTGTGTGTGATCGAGATTCTATCATCGCAGTATCAGGCGTATCGAAAAAAGAATACTTAAATAAAAGTGTTGGCGATTTAATTGAAAAAACGATGGAAGAACGAAAGTCTGTTATTATGACGGATGAAAGTGATATTTCCATTATTGATGGTGTAACAGAAAAGGTTCATTCTTATACAGTTGGACCAATTGTTGCAAACGGAGATCCGATTGGAGCCGTCATTATTTTTTCAAAAGAAGCTATTATAAGCGAGATCGAGCATAAAGCGGTTAATACTGCTGCCAGTTTCTTAGCGAAACAAATGGAACAGTAAGGGTATATTGATTTTAGAAGTAGCAATCTTTCCTAATTATGATCTTTCTTTTTGAGAAATCAATTATTTGGAGATATATGTATATTGAATGAAGGTAGCACTTTGCTACCTTTTTTCGTTGAATATTTTTAACGTGTAGGAACTCATTATTACCCGTGTTGGTAAGGGAGTTTGTTCTTTTCTTTATGATATAATACGAGAGGTGAGAATAGAAAAAGGAGTTTTCTTGTATGGAAGCGAAGAAGTATCAAGCCTTTTGGCGTGGGGCTATTATATTAACGATTGCAAGTTTTGTTACAAAAGTATTAAGCGCTTTTTACCGTATTCCATATCAAAATATAGCGGGGGATATTGGGTTTTATATTTACCAACAAATTTACCCGTTTTATGGATTTTGTTTAATTTTAGCTACTTATGGATTTCCTGTTATCATTTCGAAAATGGTTGCAGAACGACTAGAGCGGGGAAAACAAAAAGAAGCAGAAGAAATTATTTGTGTATCTTTTTGGTTCTTATTAGGAATTGGTTTTATAGGCTTCTTTACATTGTTTTTTGGGGCTGAAACAATTGCGGTAGCTATGGGCGATATACACTTAGATAAGTTACTACGTGTTATTTCATTTTCATTCTTATTGATGCCATTTTTGTCTGTAGCAAGAGGGTATTTTCAAGGATTTAATAATATGATGCCAACGGCTGTTTCGCAAGTAATAGAACAAACAATTCGAGTTTCTATTATTGTATTTTTATCGCTATTCCTAATTGCTCACGGATTTGATTTATATACAGTTGGTGCAGGGGCTATGTTAGGCTCAATTGCGGGTGGACTTATTGGGATTATTGTACTTATATTGTATATGCGTCAAGATTTTCGTTCTATATTTTTCAAAAGTGCAGCGAGAATTAAGGGTAAAAGGAAGATAGTTAAAATCCTTTTTTGGCAGGGGTTAGCGATTTGTGTTAGTAATTTAGTGCTTATTTTTATACAGATGGCTGATTCAGTGTCCTTTTACAGCTTACTTATTGGTGCTGGAGAACAGGCTGAAAATGCAAAGGTATTAAAGGGTGTTTATGATAGAAGTATTCCGCTAATGCAATTAGGTACTGTTGTGACGACTTCTTTCTCGTTGTCACTTATTCCGATTATTACAGCGGCGAAGGAAAGAGGAGATCTTTCCTTTATTCAAGAAAAGGTAAAGTTAGCAATGAAAATAACATTTGTTATTGGACTTGCAGCAGCTATTGGACTAACTTGTATTATTCAACCTACCAATATTATGTTGTTTGAAAACAGTGATGGATCAGATGTTTTATCTATTTTATCGTTATCTATTTTATTTAGTTCATTGTCAATTACGACAGCTTCTATTTTACAAGGATTAGGGCAAACGTTTAAGCCAGCATTATTTGTTGTATTTGGAGGTTGCTTAAAGTTAGCGTTAAATTATATATTCATGCCTTATTTTGGTGTGAAAGGTGCAGCCTTTGCGACTTTATGTGCGTTAATTATAATCTCTGGACTAAATAGTTTGTTGCTTACGAGAGCTGTATCAGGGGCACTTATCAATAAGCGAAATATGTTAGGGATAGTAATTAGTGGCATTTGTATGGGATTTGTATTAATGATGTTCACACGTGTGTTACATATGTCTGGATTAGTAATTAATACGGAACATAGAGGAAGCGCGACGCTTGAAGCGTTGTTAGGTGTAGCCATCGGCGGATTGACATATATGTTTTTTATTTTGAAATTACGTGTATTTACAAAAAAAGAATTAGGAACCGTTATGAAACAAGAGGAAAAAGAAGGTTCATTGAAGAAGAGTGGATAGAGGTGACTGGTTGTGAGTGGAATCATTACTATTTTAGGTTTAGGAGCTGGTGAATTAGATCAGCTAACGATGGGTGTATATCGAAAAATAAAAGAAGCAGACCATCTGTTTGTTAGAACGAAAGAACATCCAGTTATAGAAGAATTGGAGAAAGAAGGCGTACAATATACGTCTTTTGATGCTGTATATGAAGCACATGATACGTTTGAAATTGTATATGAAACAATTGCGAATAAATTGCTAGAACAAGCTGAAGGTACAGAAATTATCTATGCTGTTCCCGGGCATCCACTTGTAGCAGAAAGAACAGTTCAGCTACTGTTGGAAAAAGGAGAAGTTTCAAATGTTGAAGTGCGAATTGAGGGTGGACAAAGTTTCCTTGATCCTATGTTTGCAAGTCTAAAGATTGATCCGATTGAAGGATTCCAATTACTTGATGCTACATCATTTGAAAGAGGGCAATTAGAACTGCGTCAACATTTAATCTTTTGCCAAGTATATGATGCATTCGTTGCATCTGATGTGAAATTAACATTAATGGAGATGTTACCAGATGATTATGAAGTGTATATCGTAACAGCTGCAGGAACTTCATTTGAACAAGTAAAGAAGGTACCGTTGTACATGTTAGATCATGAAACGGAATTGAATAATTTAACGAGTGTGTACGTGCCGCCAGTTCAGGAGCGTGCGTCCTTGTATCAACAGTTTGATGTTCTTAGAGAAATTATTGCGGAACTTCGTGGTCCAAATGGTTGTCCGTGGGATAAAAAGCAAACACATCAATCATTAAAGAAATATTTAATTGAGGAAGCTTATGAAGTGTTGGAAGCAATCGATGAAGAGGATGATGATCACTTAGTAGAAGAATTAGGTGATATATTATTACAAGTTATGCTTCATGCTCAAATCGGAGAAGATGAAGGTTGGTTCTCTATAGATGATATCATTCGAACTCTATCTGAGAAAATGGTTCGTCGCCATCCGCATGTGTTTGGAAATACGGATGTAAACAGCGCTGATGAAGTGATTGCAAATTGGGAAGAGATTAAAAAACAAGAAAAAGGATTCGTGAAAGAATCTGTTTTAAATGGCGTTCCAAAAAGTTTGCCGCAGTTACTACGCGCCTATGAAATTCAGAAGAAAGCTGGTAAGGTTGGATTTGATTGGGTTGATGTGCAACCGATGATAGAGAAAGCCTTGGAAGAATGGCAAGAGTTCCAACAAGAAGTTACAAATATGGATGAGGAAAAGATGCTAGGTGAGTTTGGTGATTTACTCTTTGCATTTGTTAATATAGCTCGTCATTACAAAATAGATCCAGAAGAGGCGTTACGTTCAACTAATGAGAAATTTACTGGTCGTTTTTTATACATGGAGGCAAAAGTAGCTGAAATGAATAAAGAGATGAAAGATTTATCATTAGAACAGTTAGATGTTTTATGGGAAGAAGCGAAACAGACAGAGCGTTAATAGGGGGATTTGATATGCGTCTAGATAAGTTTTTAAAAGTATCACGTTTAATTAAAAGAAGAACATTAGCGAAAGAAGTAGCTGATCAAGGAAGAATATCTATTAATGGTCAGGTGGCAAAAGCGAGTTCTGATGTGAAAGTAGCTGACGAATTAACAATTCGTTTTGGTCAAAAAATAGTGACTGTGAAAATAAATGAATTAAAAGAAACAACTAAAAAAGAAGATGCAGCAAATATGTATAGCTTAGTTCGTGAAGAAAAAGTAAAAGCGGAAGAAGGCTTGTTCTAAAATCATTTATCCCCTCATACATTACTATTAGCTAGTAAAAACCTATGGGGGGATTTACGTGAATAATGGTTACTCACCTACGTCTTCTAATCAACAAAATGTTTCTGTAGAGCATGACATTATTATGCGTGGCAGGCGTATAATTGATATTACCGGTGTAAAGCAGGTAGAGAGTTTTGATAGCGAAGAGTTTTTACTAGAGACCGTAATGGGTTTTTTAACGATTCGTGGTCAAAATTTACAAATGAAAAATTTAGATGTGGAAAAAGGTATTGTGTCGATTAAAGGGAAAGTTAATGAGATGCTGTATATTGATGAAAATCAAGGGGAAAAAACTAAAGGTTTCTTTAGTAAGTTGTTTAAATGAGCTTAACAATTCAGTTGTATACAATGCTTTCAATGATTGGAATGGGTGCTTGGATTGGAGCGTCTTTAGATACATATCAACGTTTTTTAAAGCGCCAAGAACGTAAACGTTGGCTTGTATTTATACATGATATATTATTTTGGATTGTCCAAGCATTATTCGTCTTTTATGTATTGCTTCTCGTAAATGAAGCTGAGCTACGTATATATGTGTTTTTGGCATTATTATGTGGTTTTGCGGCATATCAAAGCTTACTGAAGGCACTATACATGAAGCTGTTAAATTTTCTCATCTATATTTTTATGCAAACAACATATTTTTTTGTTCGAATTATACAGCTACTCATGATAAAACCTGTTATTATTATAGCGCAGCTATTTATTGCATTTATATTATTCTTATTTCGTATACTGCTTTCAATTGGACATGTGTTATGGAAAATGGTGATTTGGATATTACTTTTCATATGGAAAGTTTTTTTCTGGCCTGTTCGATTTATTGCTTCGCTCATATGGAAACTTCTCCCTAATCGTGTTAAACTTTTTATAGTGAAACATATAGGGTTCCTGCAATATATAGCAAAATTGAAGGGACATATCTTCCAATTATGGGAGCGTATAAAAAAGAAGTTAGGGGGACCTCGGAAATGAGGGAACTGAGACAAAGAACAATCGAAAAACAGAGTCCAAATCCTGTTAAAGAGCATATAATACAAACGGATGAGAACAGGAAGCGACTTTATCGCCGTTTAGCGGTTTTTCTTGTCTTTACTTTTACAATTATTGCGAGTATTAGTGTAACGTTTTATCAACAAAACAGTTCCATTAAAGCAAAAGAAGCAAAAGTTAAGGACATGAAAAAAGAACTGGATTCATTAACGAATAAAGAAAAAAGTCTAAAAGACGAAGTTCAAAAGTTAAATGATGAAGAGTACGTATTAAAGATTGCTAGAAGGGATTATTTCTTCTCTGGTAAAGGGGAGATAATTTTTCCTGTTTCTAAGTAGAGTATGTCTTATTGACACTATATTTTAGGATTATATATAATAAAGTAAAATTTGACTTTTTAACCACTAAGGAGGAGCATTTTTTTTATGTCAATCGAGGTAGGCAGCAAGTTACAGGGTAAAGTAACAGGTATTACAAATTTTGGGGCTTTTGTGGAGCTGCCAGAGGGCTTAACGGGTCTTGTTCATATTAGTGAAGTTGCTGATAACTATGTAAAAGATATTAACGATCACTTAAAAGTGGGCGACCAAGTAGAAGTAAAAGTTATTAATGTTGAAAAAGATGGAAAGATTGGTTTATCTATCAAAAAAGCGAAAGAACGTGAAAAAACAGAAGGAGATCGTCCACGCGGTGAATACCAACGCGGTGGTGATCAACAACGTTCTGGACGTCCACAACGTAATAATCGCTCTTTCAACAGAGATAATCGCGGTGGCGGTAACGACCGAGCTCCGAAAGAAACATTTGAGCAAAAGATGGCACGCTTCTTAAAAGATAGCGAAGATCGCTTAACTTCTTTAAAGCGTAACACAGAGTCTAAACGTGGTGGCCGTGGCGCGCGTCGCGGATAATAAGAACGTTTAGTTTTTAACATATAGAGAGGTACCCAGGGTGATGGCTCAGGGTGCTTTTTTATATGTAAAAATATATTTTTAAAAAAGTTTTTGAGATGTGTTGACTTTAATTAGTATCTGATGTAAGATACTAATTGTCCGTTAAATAAGACGACATGGCGGTGTAGCTCAGCTGGCTAGAGCGTACGGTTCATACCCGTGAGGTCGGGGGTTCGATCCCCTCCGCCGCTATATTTAATTTAACGGCCCGTTGGTCAAGTGGTTAAGACACCGCCCTTTCACGGCGGTAACACGGGTTCGAATCCCGTACGGGTCATCAAAAAAGATCATGCAAATTTGCATGATCTTTTTTTGTTAAATAAATTAAGATATACAACACTTCTACAAAATCACCCTATATTTTCTGAATATTTAATTAAAATATCAAAAATAACTTACATACCGTGTATATCTGTAGAGTTATTTCGAATAAAAAGTCGAACGATTATAAAAGTGAAAACTGTTGTTTTGACAAAAAAACCAACAATCGTCTTTTATAATGACAGTAATTAAACTATGCAGGTGGTGTTAAAAATATGCCTAAAGCAGGAAGGAATACTATGAATACAAGTGCATTGGCAATGAATGAGAGTCAGCTTGGAGGAATAAAGTGGACGAGTAAGTTGCGAATGAAATTTGAGCAAGTTTTCTTTAGATGGGGATTTATTATTGTTGTTATTGGTTTTCTTTTGGGACGAGCATATATATTAACAAATATTTTACCGTTTGCACTGCCATTTTTTGCTGCTGTTTATGTTATGAAGCGGGATAAGATGCCGCTAGCATTTTTAGCTCTAATGGGAGGAGCTCTTTCAGTATCGATAGATAATTTGTTTTTTACCTTTGCATCCATCTTTACCTTCTTCATTTATAATATCTTCTTTAGTCGATTTACACGTAAAACTGTTGGACTTGTTCCATTTCAAGTATTTATCTCCGCATTAACAGCACACTTAGTTGTTGTATATTTTGCGCAACAAACTGTCACCATGTACGATTTACTCGTTAGTACTATCGAGGCTGGACTTAGTTTCGTATTAACTATGATATTTTTACAAAGTGTCCCGCTTTTAGTGGAAAGGAAAGGAAAACAACAGGCATTAGAGACGGAAGAAATTGTTTGTTTGATTATATTACTAGCATCTGTTTTAACAGGTACAACAGATTGGTTTGTATATGATGCTTCTATTCAACATATTTTTACAAGGTATTTAGTGCTAGTATTTGCATTTATTGCGGGTGCTGCCACAGGATCTACAGTGGGGGTTGTAACAGGACTAATATTAAGTTTAGCAAATGTGTCTAGCTTGTCTCAGCTTAGCCTTCTTGCTTTTTCTGGATTGCTTGGTGGATTGTTAAAAGAAGGGAAGCGTTTAGGTGTTAGTTTAGGTTTATTAATTGGGACAAGCTTAATTACATTATATGTAGACAAACAGACAAATATTGTAACAACTTTAATTGAGTCAGGTGTAGCGATTGTTATCTTCTTATTAACACCGCAGCTTGTTTTGGATCGTATTGCTAAATTTATGCCAGGTACACAAGAGCATTCGCAAGATCAACAACAATATTTAAGAAGGATGCGTGATGTTACAGCAAATAAAATCAACCAATTTGCAAATGTATTTGCTGCTTTATCTAATAGCTTTTCTGTATATGGGTATGTAGAGGAAGAAGATAAAGAGACAGAAGCAGATTTGTTTTTGAGTACAATTACTGCGAAAACATGTCAAACATGCTTTAAAAAGGATCAATGCTGGGTAGTGAATTTTGATAAAACGTACGATTATATGAAACAAATAATGAATGAAACGGAAGAAGGAACCCTGCAACATAATCGTAAATTAGTTCGTGAGTGGGACAAGCATTGTGTGAGAGGGAAAAAAGTGACGGATTTAGTAGCAGGTGAATTAGATCACTTCTATGAGGGTCAAAAATTACGAAAACAAATGAAGGAAAATCGTAGAATAGTAGCCGAGCAACTATTAGGTGTATCAAAGGTTATGGAGGATTTTGCTAAGGAGATACAACGAGAGCGTGAAAATCATCAAGTGCAGGAAGAACAGATTATGCAAGCGTTCCGTGATTTTGGTGTCGAAGTAGAGCATGTTGATATTTATTGTTTAGATAGAGGAAGTATTGATATTGAAATGTTAATTCCAGTTGCATCTAATGAACATGGTGAGTGTGAAAAATTAGTTGCACCGATGCTTTCGGATATCCTTAAAGAAAATATTGTCGTTAAACATGAAGAAAAGTCTTCTTATCCAAATGGCCATAGTTTAATATCATTTGGTTCGGCAAAGACGTATTCTCTTGATACAGGATTGGCTACAGCTGCAAAAGGCGGTGGATTTGTTTCGGGTGACTCTTATGCGATGATGGATTTAAGTGTTGGTAAATATGCACTTGCAATTAGTGATGGTATGGGTAATGGGCAAAGAGCTCATATGGAAAGTAAGGAAACGGTGAAATTATTACAAAAAATACTCCAATCAGGCATTGATGAAGAAATAGCAATTAAGTCTATCAATTCAATTCTTTCTTTGAGAACGACAGAAGAAATGTTTACGACATTAGATTTAGCTATGGTAGATTTGCGGGATGCGAGTGCAAGGTTTTTAAAGATTGGATCGACGCCGAGTTTTGTTAAACGTGCAAATAATATTTTGAAAATTGAAGCAAGTAATTTACCGATGGGAATCATCGAAGATGTTGAAGTTGATGTGGTGGGTGAACAATTAAAAACGGGCGATATTCTTATTATGATGAGCGATGGGATTTTTGAAGGAGCGCAGCATGTGGAGAATCATGAATTGTGGATGAAACGAAAAATTAAAGAATTGCAAACCGAAGACCCGCAAGAAATTGCTGATATCATTATGGAAGAAGTGATTCGCTCTTGTGACGGTTATATAAATGATGATATGACTATTGTAGTGGCAAAAGTGAAGAAAAATATGCCGAAGTGGGCTACGATTCCGATTGTAGGAATGCAGGCGCAGTAAAATGTAAGTGGAATGTTTATCTATAATTTGATTTTAAAAACCTAGGTGTATACCTAGGTTTTTTTGTGGAAAAAGGTAATGTTATTAATTTTGTGAATATACACGGAGGATGTAAGATAAAAATGTAATTTTTGTATATCTTTTTTTTGCACAATGTTTGTAAAAGTTGTACCATTGTAGACAAGGCGACTAAGGTTGCTGTTCTTGTTTAATGAAAGGTGATTGCGAAGTTGAAAGATACATTTGTTGAAAAAGTAGATGACTTTGTAAAGCAGCATGATGTATTAAAGAATGATTCAACAATTGTTGTGGGAGTTTCTGGTGGTCCTGACTCGTTAGCGCTTTTATATTATTTATTAGAAAAAAGGGCGGAAAAACAGTTGAAAATTGTAGTTGCTCATGTGGATCATATGTTTAGAGGTGATGAATCTTATGAGGATTTACAATTTGTGCAGGGCCTTTGTGAAGAACTGGGAATTATTTGTGAAACGATAAGGATTAATGTATCACAATATCAACAGCAATACGGAATGAATGCACAGGTTGCTGCTAGAGAATGCAGATATGCATTTTTGGAAAGAATAATGAAGAAATATGATGCAAGATATGTTGCTCTTGGACATCATGGAGATGATCAAGTCGAGACAATTTTAATGCGTCTCGTAAGAGGGAGTACTCCGAAAGGATATGCAGGAATTGCAGTGAAGCGTCCTTTTCATAATGGATATTTAATTAGGCCGTTACTTGGCGTAACAAAGGAAGAAATTGTTGATTACTGTAATAAGCTAAATTTAATGCCACGTATAGATCCGAGTAATAAAAAGGAAGTATATACAAGGAATCGATTACGTAAATATGTTCTTCCTCATTTGAAAGAAGAAAATCCACAAGTGCATGAGAAATTCCAAAAATTTAGCGTGCAGATGCAAGAGGATGAGGCTTATTTGCAGGAATTAGCTTTTGAGAAAATGAATAAAGTAATTACAAAAAAAAGTGATAAACAAATTAGCTTATCAATTCCTGCCTTTGAATCCATGTCTATGCCTTTACAAAGAAGAGGGATTCAACTAATATTAAACTATCTTTATGAATATAAGATTCCATCTTCTCTTTCTTCCATACATATTGACAAGGTGATTGAGTTTTTTAAGCGGACACAACCTTCAGGTTCACTTGATTTTCCGGGTGATTTGAAAATTGTTCGTACATACGAGGAGTGTAGCTTTAGATTTAAACAAGAAATTGTTTCTCCTTTTTTACAAGATTTATCAGTACCCGGGACCATTACGCTATTGAACGGGGATGAATTTGTAACAGAGGTGAGCGAAGATATACCAAGTAACATGAATGAAACAGTATTTGTTGCTAAGTATAATGATATATCATATCCACTTCGTATTCGTTCTAGGGAAAATGGAGATCGCATGTCAATACAAGGTATGAATGGCACGAAAAAGATAAAAGCTATTTTTATCGAAGCAAAAGTACCGAAAGAAAAAAGAGAAGAATGGCCGGTCGTTTGTGATGCAAGTGGGACCATTATTTGGGTACCCTTGTTGAAGCGATCTGCATTTGCAATTTCGAAAGAGATGGCAAAGAAGGATAAATATATGATTATTCACTACAAAAGCAAGGAGTCTTCCGGGAGGATAATGAAATGATGAATCAAGATATCGAAAAAGTATTAATTTCTGAAGAGCAAATACAAGAAAAGGTGCGCGAACTAGGTGCAATTGTTGCAGAGGATTATAAAAACACAGTACCTCTTGCAATTGGTGTATTAAAAGGCGCAATGCCATTCATGGCAGATTTATTAAAGAGAACAGATACATATCTTGAAATGGATTTTATGGCTGTATCTAGTTACGGTCACTCTACAGTTTCAACAGGCGAAGTGAAAATTTTAAAAGATCTTGACACTTCTGTAGAAGGTCGCGATATTTTAATCGTCGAAGATATTATTGATAGTGGTCTTACACTAAGCTACTTAGTAGACTTATTCAAATATCGTAAAGCGAAGTCTGTAAAAATTGTTACATTATTAGATAAGCCAACAGGCCGTAAGGTTGATCTGAAAGCGGATTATGTTGGATTTACTGTTCCACATGAATTTGTAGTAGGATATGGATTAGATTATAAAGAGCAGTACCGTAATCTTCCTTATGTAGGCGTATTAAAACCAAGCGTTTACTCAAATTAATTAAATATAGGCTTCACAATTGTATAGGAAAGTTTTTCTATGTTACGATTTACTATAGTGTTTATGCCGTGAGAGGAGGTTAGGAATGAATCGTATCTTCCGTAATACCATCTTTTATTTACTGATATTCTTAGTAGTAATTGGAATCGTGAGCTATTTTAATGGTTCGACACAAAAAACGACATCAGTTAGCTACGACAAATTCATTACTAAACTAGAAAGCGGTGAAGTGCGTAATGTGCAACTTCAACCGAAAAATGGTGTATTTGAGGTAAAAGGACAATTTAATAACTCTAGCCAAGGAGAACAATTTGTTACTTATGCACCAAATACTGAGGAATTACAAAAGAAAATTAATGATAAAGCGAAAGGTGCCGAAGTTAAGTATCAACCAGCAGAAGAAACAAGTGCTTGGGTAACATTCTTTACTTCAATCATTCCATTTGTCATCATCTTCATTTTATTCTTCTTCTTATTAAACCAAGCTCAAGGCGGCGGTAGCCGTGTTATGAACTTCGGGAAAAGTAAGGCGAAGTTATATAATGATGAAAAGAAAAAAGTTCGTTTCAGAGATGTTGCTGGAGCGGATGAAGAGAAACAAGAACTTGTTGAGGTAGTTGAATTCTTGAAAGACCCTCGTAAGTTCTCTGAAGTTGGTGCTCGTATTCCAAAGGGTGTCCTATTAGTTGGACCTCCAGGTACAGGTAAAACTTTATTAGCGCGTGCTGTTGCAGGTGAGGCTGGCGTTCCATTCTTCTCTATCAGTGGTTCTGACTTCGTAGAGATGTTTGTCGGTGTCGGTGCATCACGTGTACGTGATTTATTTGAAAATGCAAAGAAAAATGCTCCTTGTATCATTTTCATTGATGAAATTGATGCAGTAGGTCGTCAACGTGGCGCAGGTCTTGGTGGTGGTCATGATGAGCGTGAGCAAACATTGAACCAATTACTTGTTGAAATGGATGGATTCGGTGCAAACGAAGGTATTATTATCGTTGCTGCGACAAACCGTCCAGACATTCTTGACCCAGCGTTATTACGTCCAGGTCGTTTTGACCGTCAAATTACAGTAGATCGTCCAGATGTAAATGGCCGTGAAGCTGTATTGAAAGTACATGCGCGTAATAAACCACTTGATGAGCATATTAATTTAAGAGCGATTGCGACTCGTACACCAGGATTCTCTGGTGCGGATCTTGAAAACTTATTAAACGAAGCTGCTTTAGTAGCTGCACGTCAAGATAAGAAGAAAATTGATATGAGTGATATCGATGAAGCGACGGATCGTGTTATTGCAGGTCCAGCTAAGAAAAGTCGTGTTATCTCTGAAAAAGAACGTAATATCGTTGCTTTCCATGAAGCAGGTCATACTGTAATTGGTGTTGTTCTCGATGAAGCTGATGTCGTTCATAAAGTAACAATTGTCCCTCGTGGTCAGGCTGGTGGATATGCGGTAATGCTTCCGAAAGAAGATCGTTACTTCATGACAAAGCCAGAGTTACTTGATAAAATCACTGGTTTACTTGGTGGCCGAGTAGCTGAGGAGATTGTATTTGGTGAAGTGAGTACAGGTGCTCATAATGACTTCCAACGTGCGACTGGTATTGCAAGACGCATGGTTACGGAATTTGGTATGAGTGACAAACTTGGACCGATGCAATTTGGTAGCTCGCAAGGTGGTCAAGTGTTCTTAGGAAGAGACTTCCACTCAGAACAAAACTATAGTGATGCGATTGCACATGAAATCGATATGGAAATGCAATCAATTATGAAAGAATGTTATGCTCGTGCAAAACAAATTCTTACTGAAAACCGTGATAAACTAGATATTATCGCGCAAACGTTACTTGAAGTAGAAACGTTAGATGCAGAGCAAATCAATCATTTATGTGATTACGGCAGATTGCCAGAACGTCCAACATCTTCAGATGATGTGAAAGTAAACATCAACATGAAGAAAGACGATGAAGATAAAGAAGATAAGTAAGAAAAGAAGGAGTGACTATCGTCACTCCTTTTTTGTTTGTTAAAACCTTTGTTAATTACTATTGAGAACTTAGTGGATAAAGTAATTTAAGTAAAACTAGTATTAAAAATTGAAATAGAGAGCAATCTTTTTGTAAAATGATGAGGATAGGAAAGCTGATTATATAAGTATGTGTGATATGATGTTTTTATAAGTTTTATACATACTGCACAAATATAGATTAAATAAGATAAGTGGTGAGAATATGATTTTTGTATTGGATGTAGGGAACACAAATGCTGTACTAGGTGTGTTTGAAGAGGGGGAACTTCGTCAGCATTGGCGCATGGAAACAGATCGTCATAAGACAGAAGATGAATATGGAATGCTTGTAAAGCAATTGCTTGAGCATGAGGGTCTTTCGTTTGAAGATGTGAAAGGTATTATTGTGTCTTCAGTTGTACCACCAATTATGTTTGCTTTAGAGCGCATGTGTGAAAAATATTTTAAAATTAAACCGCTTGTAGTAGGGCCTGGGATAAAAACAGGACTAAATATTAAATATGAAAATCCGCGTGAAGTAGGCGCAGACCGAATTGTAAATGCAGTAGCAGGAATCCACTTATATGGAAGTCCGCTTATTATCGTTGATTTTGGTACGGCTACTACATATTGTTATATTAACGAAGAAAAGCATTATATGGGTGGAGTTATTACACCAGGAATTATGATTTCAGCAGAGGCTTTATATAGCAGAGCAGCAAAACTTCCTCGTATCGAAATTACAAAACCAAGCAGTGTTGTTGGGAAAAATACAGTAAGTGCGATGCAATCTGGTATTCTTTATGGTTATGTTGGACAAGTGGAAGGTATTGTTAAGCGTATGAAAGAAGAAGCTAGACAAGAACCTAAAGTTATTGCAACAGGTGGATTGGCAAAATTAATTTCCGAAGAATCGAATGTAATTGATATTGTAGATCCGTTTTTAACGTTAAAAGGTTTGTATATGTTATATGAACGTAATGCAAATTTACAGCATGAGAAAGGTGAATAAATACGTATGAAAGATTATTTAGTAAAAGCGTTAGCGTTTGATGGAGAAGTGCGTGCGTATAGTGTGCGTACAACAAATACAGTAAGTGAGGCGCAAAGACGTCATGATACATGGAGAACAGCTTCAGCGGCACTAGGGCGTTCTTTAACTGCGGGTACAATGATGGGTGCAATGTTAAAAGGTGAGCAAAAGTTAACAATTAAGGTAGAAGGTAACGGTCCAATTGGCCCTATCTTAGTAGATGCTCATGCAAATGGAGATGTACGTGGTTATGTAACGAATCCGCATGTTGATTTTGAAGGAACAGAACAAGGGAAGTTACGTGTATATCAAGCGGTAGGTACAGAGGGGTTTGTAACTGTAATTAAAGATATTGGAATGCGTGAGCCGTTTATTGGTCAATCTCCAATCGTTTCAGGAGAATTAGGAGAAGACTTTACGTATTATTTTGCAGTTTCTGAACAAACGCCTTCTTCTGTAGGTGTTGGTGTTCTTGTAAATGGAGATGATAGCATATTAGCGGCAGGTGGATTTATCCTTCAAATTATGCCGGGTGCGCAAGATGAAACGATTTCATTTATTGAAGACCGTTTACAAAAGATTCCGCCTGTATCAACGTTGATTGAACAAGGCCTTTCTCCGGAAGAGCTACTATATGCAGTTCTTGGAGAAGATAAAGTAAAAGTATTAGAAACAATGGATGTTCAATTTAATTGTACATGCTCACGCGAGCGTATTGAGAGTGTATTAATTAGTTTAGGTAAAACAGAGTTAGAGCAAGTTCGTGAAGAAGAGGAAGAGACGGAAGTTCACTGTCATTTCTGTAATGAACGATACAAGTTCTCTAAAGAAGATATTACAAATTTAATCGAGAATTTGTAATAAGGGAATTAAGAGGAGCAATCCTCCAAATGAATTGACAAAAAGGGAATTTTCTGACAAAATCTAAATATAGATAAAACCAATAAAAATACTCGGTGTTAGGAGTGACAGGAATGCGAGTGGCACAATCAGTTTCAGAATTAATCGGGAAAACGCCGATCGTTAAGTTGAACCGCATCGTAGAATCAGACAGCGCAGATATATACTTAAAATTAGAATTTATGAATCCGGGGAGTAGCGTTAAAGATCGTATTGCATTAGCTATGATTGAAGATGCTGAAAAAAAGGGATTATTAAAAGAAGGCGATACAATCATTGAGCCGACAAGTGGTAACACAGGAATTGGTTTAGCGATGGTAGCGGCTGCTAAAGGATATAATGCAATCTTAGTAATGCCAGAAACAATGAGTATTGAGCGTCGTAATTTATTACGTGCTTACGGTGCGGAATTAGTATTGACTCCAGGGCCTGAAGGAATGGGTGGAGCAATTCGTAAAGCGACTGAATTAGCAAAAGAGCATGGCTACTTTATACCACAACAGTTCAAAAACCAATCGAATCCAGAAATTCACCGTTTAACAACGGGTCCAGAAATTATTGAACAAATGGGCGACCAATTAGATGCGTTTATTGCAGGTATTGGTACAGGTGGAACGATCACTGGTGCTGGTGAAGTACTGAAGGAAGCGTATAAGGATATTAAAATTTATGCGGTAGAACCTGCAGATTCACCAGTATTATCTGGTGGGAAACCAGGTCCACATAAAATCCAAGGAATTGGGGCGGGATTTGTTCCGGAGACGTTGGATGTAGAAGTATATGATGAAATTATTCAAGTGAAAACAGAGCAAGCATTTGAATATGCGAGAAGAGTGGCTAAAGAGGAAGGTATTTTAGTTGGTATCTCTTCAGGCGCGGTTATTTATGCAGCAACAGAAGTTGCGAAAAAGTTAGGTAAAGGGAAAAAGGTACTTGTTATTATCCCGAGTAATGGTGAACGTTATTTAAGTACACCACTTTATCAATTTGAATCATAATTAAATGCGATTGAAAAAGCATCCTTGAAAAAGGGTGCTTTTTCTTTTGGGATTGGAAATAGGAAAAGAGTGAATGACTAGAAAACTTCATGTAAAATAAGAGGTAGTATAATTAAATTATTTTCACTAGCCTTCGAGTATAATCAATCTCTATATAAATAACTTATGTAGTTTGAGCTGGTTTATCTAAGAGGGTGGGATAAAAGAAGACGGGGTGTTGATATGCAACGAAGAAAATCTTTAGCGCTTTCTATTCCATATCAGTTAGATTTCTTTAAGCAATATAAATTTCTTTCTCAGGGTAAATCGCAACATATTTTGTTAGAAAGTGGCCGTGGCGGTCGTTATAACATTGTAGGGCTGAACCCAGTAGCGGTAATCCAAGGGAAGGATGAAACGTTACATATAAGTGAAAGTGGTAAGGAAACAATAAAACGAGGGAATCCGTTAGATTTAATGCAAGAATATATGGAACAATGGAAGACGGACTATAACCCAGAGTATCCGCCTTTTCAAGGTGGTGCAATTGGCTATTTCAGTTATGACTGTATCCGTTATATTGAAAAGCTGCCTTCTCTTGCGGAAGATGATATTAATATACCTGACATCTTCTTTTTATTATTTGATGACGTATTTGTCTATGATCAAAAAGAACAAGTGTTATGGATTATTACGCATTATGCAGATAAATATGAAGAGGCAAAAGAACGGCTAAATGAGTGGAAGGGTCTTTGGATGACAGAAGCGCCTGAAGTGACAGTGCCCTTTGAAAGTCCTGAAAAGAAAAGTGAAGCGGTTGCTTTTACTGAAGCCAGCTTTATGAAGGCAGTTGAATGTATTCAAGAATATATTGGGGCGGGTGATGTGTTCCAAGTAAACTTGTCGACGAGACAAGAAAGAACGTTACAGACGCACCCACTAGAAATTTATACAAGTCTTCGTGAAATTAATCCATCTCCATATATGGGTTACCTGGAGCTTGGGGATTTTCAAATTGTTAGTGGATCGCCAGAGTTGTTAATTAAGAAACAAGGAACTGAAGTAAGTACAAGACCAATTGCTGGAACGAGATCTAGAGGCGCGGATGAGCAAGAGGATGAAGAATTAGCAAGAGAATTAATTGAGAACGAAAAAGAAAGAGCAGAGCATGTAATGCTTGTGGATTTAGAAAGAAATGATTTAGGACGTGTTTGTAAATATGGCACTGTAGAAGTAGATGAATTTATGGTAATTGAGAAATACTCACATGTTATGCATATTGTTTCTAATGTGCGTGGTGAGGTGGAAGAAGATAAAGATGCTTTTGATTTAGTGAAGGCTGTATTCCCTGGGGGAACAATTACTGGTGCCCCGAAAATACGTACGATGGAAATTATTGAGGAATTAGAACCTGTTCGAAGAGGGATTTATACAGGTTCAATCGGTTGGATTGGTTATTCTGGAGATACAGAATTGAATATTGTAATTAGAACACTTCTTGCTAAAGATGGAAAAGCTCATGTACAAGCAGGGGCGGGAATTGTAATTGATTCAAATCCAGAAAATGAATATAAAGAGTCGTTAAAAAAGGCGATTGCTTTATGGCGTGCAAAAGAACGTAGCGAAGAAACGGTTAGGTGAGAGAAATGATATTAATGATTGATAATTATGATTCTTTTACATTTAATTTAGTGCAGTTTCTTGGAGAACTTGGACAAGAGCTCGTTGTTAAACGTAACGATGAAGTGACCATTTCAGATATTGAGAATATGAAACCAGATTTTCTAATGATTTCTCCAGGTCCATGTAGTCCTAATGAAGCGGGGATTAGTATGGAAGTTATTAAATACTTTGCTGGAAAGATTCCGATTTTTGGAGTTTGTCTTGGGCATCAATCCATTGCACAAGTGTTTGGTGGAGAGGTTGTCCGTGCAGAACGATTAATGCATGGGAAAACGTCGCTTATGCATCATGATGGAAAGACGATTTTTTCGGATATTCCTAATCCGTTTACTGCGACGCGCTATCATTCCCTTATTGTTAAGAAAGAAACGTTACCCGATTGCTTAGAGATAACATCTTGGACAGAGGAAGGAGAAATTATGGCACTTCGTCATAAGACATTGCCGATAGAGGGTGTGCAATTCCATCCGGAATCTATTATGACTTCTCATGGGAAAGAGTTGTTACAGAATTTCATTTGTAAATACAGGCCAAGTGCAACATTATGTTAATTTACGTAAATGGTCAGTATGTAGAAGCAAGTGAAGCGAAAATTTCTCCTTATGATCATGGTTATTTATATGGTCTTGGAGTTTTTGAAACGTTTCGTATTTATAATGGTCATCCTTTCTTATTGGATGATCATTATGATCGTTTAATAGAAGCGCTGGATACATTGCAAATTAAATGGACAATGACAAAAAATGATGTGATGCTTATTTTAAAAAAATTACTCGCTAAGAATGAATTGGAGCATGCATATGTACGTTTTAATGTATCAGCGGGTATAGATGAAATAGGATTACAAACGGAAATGTATGAAGAGCCTTCGGTTATTGTTTTTATAAAACCTTTAACAGCGCCGGGGGATGTAGCGGAAAAAGAAGGTGTTATTCTAAAACAAGTGCGAAATACACCGGAAGGAACATTTCGCCTGAAGTCTCATCACTATTTAAATAATATTTTAGGGAAGCGTGAAATTGGAAATGTTGTGAGTAAGGAAGGTATTTTCCTTACTGAAGCAGGTTATGTTGCAGAGGGTATTGTTTCGAATCTATTTTTTGTGAAAGGTGATGTTTTATATACGCCTTCGTTAGAGACAGGGATTTTAAATGGTATCACTCGTGCGTTTATTATAAAGAGTGCTGAACAATTAAATATAGAAGTAAAGGAAGGTTTCTTTACAAAAGATGAGCTACTTTCAGCGGATGAAGTCTTCGTAACAAACTCCATTCAAGAAATTGTTCCGCTTTATCGTATAGAAGCGCAGGATTTCCCGGGTAAAGTAGGAGTGGTTACAAAAAGTTTAATGTACCTTTATGGAATGCAAAGAGAGAAATTATGGAGCAGAAATGAATTACGAAGAGGAGATGCGTAGTTTGAAGTGGGATTATGATTTACGCTGCGGCGAATATACATTGAATTTAAATGAAAAAACATTAATCATGGGAATTTTAAATGTAACACCAGATTCGTTTTCTGATGGTGGGAGTTACAACGAGGTAGATGCTGCGGTACGTCACGCAAAAGAAATGCAAGGTGAAGGTGCTCATATTATTGATATTGGTGGCGAATCTACTCGCCCAGGTTTTGCTAAAGTATCAGTAGAAGAAGAAATAAAGCGAGTTGTCCCGATGATTCAAGCAGTTTCAAAAGAAGTAAAATTGCCTATATCTATCGATACATATAAAGCTGAAGTTGCAAAGCAAGCAATTGAGGCTGGTGCTCATATTATTAATGATATTTGGGGAGCGAAGGCGGAGCCAAAAATTGCTGAAGTCGCAGCTCATTATGATGTACCCATCATTTTAATGCATAACCGCGATAATATGAATTATCGTAATTTAATGGCGGATATGATTGCTGATTTGTATGACAGTATTAAAATTGTTAAAAATGCTGGTGTGCGAGATGAGAATATTATTTTAGATCCAGGTATCGGTTTTGCTAAAACACCTGAGCAGAACTTAGAGGCGATGCGTAATTTAGAACAGTTAAATGTGCTAGGTTATCCGGTTCTCTTAGGTACTTCGAGAAAGTCCTTTATTGGGCACGTATTAGATTTGCCGGTAGAGGAACGCCTTGAGGGAACGGGAGCTACTGTTTGTCTTGGTATTGAAAAGGGCTGTGAGTTTGTTCGTGTCCATGATGTGAAAGAAATGGCGCGTATGGCTAAAATGATGGATGCAATGATTGGTAAGGGGGTAAGGTAATTGGATAAAATTTATATCCATGATATGGAGTTTTATGGTTATCATGGTGTGTTCCCAGAGGAGAATAAATTAGGTCAGAGATTTAAAGTTGACTTAACGGTGGAGTTGGATTTAAAGTGTGCAGGGGAAAGTGATGACTTAGAGCATTCGGTCAATTATGGAGAGCTTTTCGAATTATGTAGAAAAGTTGTTGAGGATAGAAAGTATAAGCTTGTGGAGAGTATCGCTGAAAATATTGCTGCAGATATATTAAAACAATATGAAAGTATTTCGCGCTGTACAATTAAGGTAATTAAGCCGGATCCACCGATACCGGGTCATTATCGTGCTGTAGCAGTAGAAATTACGAGAGGACGTCCATGAACAATATAGCTTACATTGCATTAGGGTCAAATATTGGAGAGCGTTATACGTATCTAACTGAAGCGATTCAGTTTTTAAATAAAAATCCTTATATTCAGGTTGATGATATTTCATCTGTATATGAAACTGAGCCAGTTGGCTATACTGACCAAAGTTGCTTTTTAAATTTAGTTATAAAAATTTCTACCAATTTATCACCACAAGAATTATTGAAAGTAACACAAAAAGTAGAAAATGACCTAGGAAGAAAAAGGGAAATTAGGTGGGGGCCGAGGACTATCGACCTTGACATTTTACTTTATAATCAAGAGAATATTGAAGCAGAGAATCTTATTGTTCCGCATCCGCGGATGTTTGAAAGAGCTTTTGTTATCGTTCCGTTGTTAGAGATTAATCAAGACATAAAACAAAACATTTCACGTTCACAAGTAGAAGAAATGAAAAGGCGAGAGGGAGTAACGGTATGGAAGCAGAAAAATGGGGAAGACGCATTCGTGCTTTTCGAAAGCTAAAAGGCTATACACAAGAAGGTTTTGCTAAAGAACTAGGGGTATCTGTATCTGTTTTAGGTGAGGTTGAGAGAGGGAATAGATCGCCTTCTCAAGATTTTGTAGTAGAAGTTGCCAAGGCATTAAATGTTTCAATAGAGGAATTAATGCCAAAGTGATTGTACAGGAAGGAGTAGATTGATTGTTAAAGATTGCAAATATCGAGATGAAAAATCCGGTTGTACTAGCACCGATGGCGGGAGTGTGTAACTCTGCATTCCGTTTAACAGTAAAAGAATTTGGTGCCGGCTTAGTTTGTGCTGAAATGGTAAGTGATAAGGCAATATTGCTTAATAATAAAAGAACATTAGATATGTTATATATCGACGAGAGAGAAAAGCCATTAAGTTTACAAATTTTTGGTGGAGAGAAAGAAACTCTTGTAGATGCTGCGAAATATGTAGATAAATATACGACAGCAGACATAATTGATATTAATATGGGTTGTCCAGTGCCGAAAATCGTTAAATGTGATGCGGGGGCAAGGTGGCTTTTAGACCCGAATAAAATATATGAAATGGTAGCAGCGGTTGTAGATGCTGTTGAAAAGCCGGTTACAGTTAAAATGCGTATCGGTTGGGATGAAGAACATATTTTCGCAATAGAAAATGCTAGGGCTGTTGAGCGTGCTGGTGGCCAAGCTGTGGCGGTTCACGGACGTACACGAGTGCAAATGTATGAAGGAAAAGCGGATTGGGATATTATTAAACAAGTAAAACAATCTGTAAATATCCCGGTTATCGGAAATGGTGATGTCGCAACGCCGCAAGATGCAAAGCGTATGCTTGATGAAATTGGTGTAGATGGTGTTATGATTGGTCGTGCTGCTCTTGGAGATCCGTGGATGATTTATCGTACGGTAAAGTATTTGGAGACGGGTGAATTAATGCCGGAACCAACAGTGCGCGAGAAAATTGATGTATGTATGTTGCATCTAGATCGTCTTATCGACTTAAAGAATGAAAGTGTCGCTGTAAGAGAGATGAGAAAACATGCAGCTTGGTATTTAAAAGGTGTTCGTGGTAATGCGAGTGTACGTAATGGTATTAATGCTTGTAACACACGGGAAGACCTTGCGAATGTGTTAGGTACATTTGTAGAAGAAGTGGAAGCGAAACAACAAACAATTTACGTTGGTTAATAATGGACATAGGAGATTGACATTCTTCTATACACTTCCTATAATTACGTGAAAGAAAGAAGAGCTGCCAGTTAGTTGCTGGCAGTTTTTCTAGTTGAGTAGAAAATGCTATACTGTATATATTGTAAAATTAAATAGAGCTGGAGTGATATCAATATCATGGATAACATGAACCACGAAGAATTAAACGACCAATTGATTGTTCGTCGTGAAAAGCTACATAATTTACGTGAACAAGGAATTGACCCGTTCGGTAAAAGATTTGAACGCACAAATTCAACAACTGACTTAGTGAGTCTATATGGAGAGTTCTCTAAGGAAGAATTAGAGGAGAAGGAAATCGCTGTTTCTATCGCTGGTCGTATTATGACAAAACGCGGAAAAGGGAAAGCTGGATTTGCACACGTTCAAGATTTACATGGACAAGTTCAAATTTATGTTCGTAAAGATGCTGTTGGAGATGACGAGTACGAATTATTTAAAACAGCAGATTTAGGTGATTTAGTAGGTATTGAAGGTAAAGTGTTCAAAACAAACGTTGGAGAACTTTCAGTAAAAGCAACAGGCTTTACGCTATTAACGAAATCTCTTCGTCCATTACCAGATAAATACCATGGATTAAAAGATGTTGAACAACGCTACCGTCAACGTTACTTAGACTTGATTACAAGTATGGAAAGTCGTGAAACGTTCGTTACTCGTAGTAAAATCATTCGTGAGATGAGAAGATACCTAGATGACAACGGTTATCTTGAAGTGGAAACACCTATGATGCATGCAATTGCAGGTGGAGCTTCTGCGCGTCCTTTCACTACACACCATAATGCGTTAGATATGGAATTATATATGCGTATCGCAATTGAGCTACATTTAAAGCGTCTTATTGTGGGTGGTTTAGAAAAAGTATATGAGATCGGCCGTGTATTCCGTAATGAGGGTGTATCAACTCGTCATAACCCTGAGTTTACGATGATTGAATTATATGAAGCATACGCTGATTATAAAGATATTATGAAGTTAACAGAAGATATGGTTGCTCATATCGCGAAAAAGGTACTGGGTACAACAACAATCCAGTATGGTGATTATGAAATTAATCTAGAACCAGAATGGACACGTCTTCATATGGTAGATGCGATTAAGCAATACTCTGGAGCTGATTTCTGGAATCCGATGAGTGTAGAAGAAGCGCGTGAACTTGCAAAAGAACATAATGTAGAAATTAAAGATACAATGGAAGTTGGTCATATTATAAATGAATTCTTCGAACAAAAAGTAGAAGATAAATTAATCCAACCAACATTTATTTACGGTCATCCGGTAGAAATCTCGCCGCTTGCGAAAAAGAATGATGAAGATCCACGATTCACAGATCGTTTCGAATTATTTATCGTTGCACGTGAACATGCAAATGCATTCACTGAATTAAATGATCCAATCGATCAAAAAGAACGTTTTGAAGCGCAATTAAAAGAGCGCGAACAAGGTAATGACGAAGCTCATATGATGGATGATGATTATATTGAAGCTCTTGAGTACGGTATGCCTCCTACGGGTGGATTAGGAATTGGTATTGATCGTCTAGTTATGTTATTAACAAATGCACCATCTATTCGTGATGTATTATTATTCCCTGCTATGCGCCATAAACAAGACTAAGCTTTGGAGATTTCTCCAAAGCTTTTTTTATTTGAGCATGAGTTGCGTGGGTATAGTAAATCTTGATAGTGCGAGAAATTATATTTATATAGAAGAAATGTGCTGTTTTTATACTTTTTTACTAAGTTAAAAATTTTATTAGAAAAACTATTGCATTTTAATAATCAAACTGGTATATTTATATTCGTTGCCACGAAAGGTAACAAACAAAACAAACGAAAAACAACTTATTGAAAAAAGTTGTTGACGAAAATATAACGAAATGTTATATTGATAAAGTCGCTTCCGAGCGACGAAGTAGTTCTTTGAAAACTGAACGAAACAAACAACGTGAAACGTCAATTTTTATTTTAGATGCTAGACAAACTAACTTTATTGGAGAGTTTGATCCTGGCTCAGGATGAAC
>NZ_JAKUGG010000039.1:0-34740 GCF_022663835.1 Bacillus cereus group sp. BfR-BA-01347
AAGTATCAATACAAATACAATAATATACATGTAATAGTCTTGTATCATTTGAACAGCTTCATCAACAGGCTGTAAAGATGTCATAACAAAAATATATGTCGTTGCTCCATCTTTTTCTTTTATCGGTGATATTAATACTTTATATTTTATGTCATTTTTCTTATAATCAAGCATTTGGAAAGAACCATGATGATTTTTACTTTCATTGAATAATAAATTCATTTGAAATTCTCTTATATTTTTCATAAATAATTCATTTGTATAAATTGTAGTTGTTTTCTCGTTTCTATCAGGTATTTTAATTTTAGTAATTTCCCCATTAAAGAAAACTGTAGGAGCATGATTTTTATCAATCTCATTAGGTTCTTTACTTGGGAACGTTGATGATTTCTCTTTCACATGGGCCTCATTTAATCTTAATTTTTCTTTTAAAAGAATTTCATCTACTTTTATTGATATTTTCTTATTTTGCCAAAGCAATCCACTTCTCTCTCTTCCCAACTCATAAGGAATCACATTAGAATTTTTATTTATTCCATAACCATATATCCTTGCTCCTACTGGTAATTTTTCGCTTGAAATATCTTCTAAACTTATTAGATTGTATAAAGGGATTGTGAGTACCTTATTATCTAAATCCTTCTCATCAGAATTATCCACTTTCACTTCTACATAAAAATCATTTGTATATTTTAAATTGGCATTACTATCTAATATTGTAATTAATGCATTATTTTCTTGATAAAATTCTTGTTCTAGCTTTTGAATAGCTTGTACATTACCTTCACTATTTAAGTATTTTTTTTCGAAAGATTTCATACTTGTTTTCATATCATTTATTTTTCTATTCGTATAATACTGTTTAAAGAATATTGTTTGTCCAATAAAGATGGTTGCTAAAATCAACATGCATAAAGCTGTTGTTAATAAAAATAATTTTAAAACAATTCCTTTTTTCATATTTCTCCCTCAAATTTATATCCAGCTCTTACCACTGTTACAATATGATTTGCCTTTTTTCCCAATTTATGACGTAAATTTCGAATATGACTATTGATGGTGCGATCATCCCCAGCAAATTCATAACCCCATATTTTAGTGATCAGTTGTTCTCTCGTAATAACAATCCCCTGATTTTGCATTAAATATGTTAATATTTCAAACTCCGTGTGTGTCAAACTTATAGCTTCCTTATCTAAAGTTGCAGTACGTGAAGGAAAATGTATATAGATACCACTACTCATTAATGTATCTTCATTAGTTACGCTAATGACTGAAGAGTATCGACTTTCAATTAATCGCTTTGCTCTTGCTAATAAAATTGGTGGACTGTATGGCTTTGTAACATAATCATCCGCTCCTAGTTCAAATCCAAGTAATGTATCATCTTCATCCACACGAGCTGTTAGCATAATAATTGGTACATTAGATGTCTTACGAATTCGTCGACAAACTGACCAACCATCTAATTCTGGCAACATAATATCTAGAATGATTAAATGTACCTCATGTTCTTCAAATATAGATAATGCTTCTTTTCCATCTGTTGCCTCTAGTACCTCATATCCCTCATTTAATAAATAATCTTTCACGATTTCACGTAAAATATCTTCATCTTCCACAATCAAAATTTTTCTTTGCATGTTATATATCCCTCATAATTTAGATGATTTTTATAGAATAAATAATTCTAATATATTTTAGTTAATAAAAAAATTTTACTATTTCTATTACTAATAAATTTAGCACAGGCATCTACAGAGAATAAGAATACCATACTGATGTAAAGATAAAATGCAGAGAAGTTTATAAAATCTATTTTAATAGGCGGGACATTCCAGGGTACAAAATTTTTAATAACTTGTAACAAAAAAGCTCATTTTTTCGTTTTGGGGGCGTTTATTTTTCTTAAGTTGATGGATGTGTGGCGGTATCCCATATCCATCAAGCTAAAAGTAAGAAAAAATCAAATCAATTAGATTTTTTCTGTTTGCCAAAGAATTAATATGGATTATTTAAAAATCTGCATACTAAATAAACCCTAACGGGTTTCATTTTTTTATTTAAGCTACATTATTACGAAATGCGGAACAATTATATACGACACCCAAGATATCAAAGACTGTTTTCTTCTCGTAACAATGAGACTTTCGTTCGTTTTTATGTAAGAGGTTGAACAAACGAAGGAAGGTCTTTGATAGTTCCTGATTGTTTTGTTGTAGAGATTGATATATAAGTAGGTAGTAATCTTTAATGATATAGACCGCTTTATATTCGCTTAGTTCTCGTTTCTTTTTGACAAGGAGTAAGTGGCGCATTTTGTACATAGTAGAGGAACAAAGAAGAATGCTAATTAATTGTCCATACAGGTGACACTCTAATCGTTCCAACTTTACAGAGTTACACTGTTGAATACGAAAAAACGATTTCCATGTTTTAAATATCAGTTCAATTTGCCAACGTAAGGAGTAAAAATCATATACTTGTTCTTTTGGTAAATATTCCGAAGAAATATTGGTAATATAAAAGTTAATTGCGCTGAGACGCTTACTGCGTTCTCTATAGGTAATTTGCTTCTTGTGCTCTTTAGATGCCAAATCCTTTTGCCTACGTTTCATTTGCGTTTCCGTTAATTTATATAGAATCAGTCTCGCAGGAAGTTTTTGATACATTCCAATATAAATCTCAGGAATTTCATATGTTTCACCTGACTGTAATTGGTCAATGAATTGTTCCATATCTAATTGGATGTACTCAGAGTGCTTTTTTATTGTTCCATTTTGAAAGTATTCAGGCTCTTTATTCTTCTGATATATACGTGTATTGAGTTTTAATCTTGAAATAAAATAAGCATTACATTCTTCTATAGTATGTAGGTCTTTTAAGTCGAAGTATCCTAAATCCCGTATACATACATCGTTCGGTTGTAGGGACGTTAAACAAGTAGGAGCATAAGTTTTATCATTGTGCTTTCCTGATCCTACATGAATATATAGAAACTGACCACTTAGTAAATCATACTCTAGCTGAATTTTCACGCCAGCATTTTGACCACTACTACCTGAACCTTGATATGTAGAAGTGAATTTATCCGGAATTTGAAAATGTGTAGAATCTAATACACGAATACGCTGAAAATAGTTTGTATACAAAGTTGAAATCTTACAAGAAGAACAAAATTGTTGGTGAAGTAAATGTGCTAAGAATTGTTGTAAAAACTGTACAGCCTGGAGGTTAAAACGTTGATTAAGTCCTTCTGGACTCATAGAAATACCTGTGTTAACTTCTAATCGACTACATAATTGTGTCAATAAAGTATTCGCTATGTTTTCGCTTAACCAGACGCATAGAGCTACTAAATCTTGTGCACAATATTTGCTTTTTCGTTGGACAAATCCTATTTCTCTAGCTAAACATTCTAAAGCATGTGGTGACATATAGCGATGTAATTCTTGAGAAAATAATTTTAATTCATCAGAAATTGATAAATTCATACCAAAAACGCCATCCTTTCTGTATATTTCTACAAAAATAATAGCGTTTTTTGATCATATGGATATAAATTTTATTTTAGCTTATCGAACATTTATAGCGTTTCTTATAAGAATACCTTTGTTTAAGTTCATCATTATATTTTCATTACTTGACACTTAATTTTTCTTTTACTTTCGTTGGGAGGTCATCTATTTGTACTTCTTCCCAAGATGTTACACCACTGTCATCAGAGTGATATATACGGAGGAACGCATCATTACGAAGTTTTCTATGTTCAGTGAATTCTATTTTCTTTTCTATTCCTTTTTCGTCAAATCCAGGTAATGAATAATCATAGTCATCCACAACATGTCCTTCTCTAGTCTTTTTTGTTTCTTTTTTAGGTTCCTGTGTAAGTTGAACGTAGTATACATCCTTTCCAGTGCGGTTGATTATGTTATTAATGTTACCACAACCAACTAACATAGTAGAAAATATAACCATAATACTCATAAGTGCAACATATCTTTTCATAGTTATTTACTCCTTCTTGTTTATTATATTAACATCATAATTTATTTACTTTTATAAAGAAATTCAATTACATGACATGAAGATTACACTTTTGTAATACTGCAAAAAACTTGCTGTCACGTCATACAATGTTTTTTAGCACTCATAGAAAATTTATAAAAGAAGTAAATAAAAAATATTATTATATAACATAATATGATGTATAATTAATTGTTTAATAAAGGAGGTATTAAGAAATTATGCTTATGTTCCTATTATTTGGATTTAGTACGATTGTCTTTCTGGCAATTTTTCTATATTCTTATTTAACAGATCCTAGAAGGACAATTAACGGTTTGTTATTCAATCTATTTTTTGGTTCATTTAGTATTTTACTTATTTATTTAGCTTTTGGCTCACAAAATCCATTTTCACTTGTTATTGGACTTATTCCTATAATTGTAGTTAGTATTGTTTTCAGTTTTGGAGTATATGTCTTAATGGTAGGAATGTTTATTAATGCGAGAATTTTAATGAAAAAAGAAGGACGACGTTTTTCTAATTATTTAACTCTTCTTTTTGGAATTTGTCTTTTGCTTTTAATAATAATTTCTATTATCGACCCTTCTAGATTTTTATCTATGGAGCTTCAGTCACTATACTTAGGAATATATCTAATTGTTTTCTATTTGTTTGCTAACTTATTTAATTTCTTAACAGCTTATTTTCTTTATCAATTCAATCGACCTAAATATAATCAAGATTTTATCATTGTTCTTGGCAGTGGATTGATTAATGATAAAGTACCACCACTTTTAGCAAGTCGAATTAATAAAGCAATTGATTTCTACTGGAAACAAGTAGCTGTAACAACTCCACCAATAATTATTTTCTCTGGGGGACAAGGTCATGATGAAAATCTTCCTGAAGCTGAAGCGATGCAAAAATACGCTATTGAAAAAGGAATTCCTATCGAGCATACTGTGCAGGAAAATTGTTCTGTAAATACATATGAAAACATGCTTTTCTCAAAACAAATCATGGATTCTTTAAAGGCGAACGGTAATTATAATAGCATCTTTACTACGAATAATTTTCATCTATTCCGCGCTGGGTTATATGCAAAAAAAGCTGGTCTTAATAGCCAAGGAATTGGTTCAAAAACAGCGTTGTATTATTGGCCTAATGCAATGATTCGGGAATATATTGCTCTTCTTGTAATGAACCGTAAACGTCACATTATTGTAATTGGAACTATTTTAGGATTGTCAATCATAGGAACTATAGTAGGATATATGTTTGTGTAGAGTATAATTTAAAATTGCATTTAATGAATTACCAGCCTAGGAGGAATTACATTCCTCTCGATTGAACGTACAACCTATTGATATAAATACATTCAAATTAAGAATGATTTGAATGAAAAAAAAAGAAGAATTTGTTATAATAGTGAACCTTATATTTTGGAAGGTGAAAAACTTGGGCACTTATTTATTCCCGATTAAGACAGCGATGATTACATTTCTAATCGCGGGCTATATTTTGTTAATTCCTTTTTTAGTTTGGCAATATCGGAAGCACGGGTATATTAATTATTTACGTACGTTTGTTTTATATTCCTTATTGTTGTTTGCAATGACGGCATATTATTTAATTATTTTACCTTTTCCAACAACCTTTGATACGTGTAGCCTGCAACGTCCAGGAACACAGCATTATCAAATAACACCTTTTGCTTCCATTATGGACATTTTTAGAGAAACAAAGGTAAATTTTGCGAATCCAATGTCATACATTGGAATTTTAAAAGAGCGTGCATTTTTACAAGTAGCATTTAACTTTTTATTATTACTACCATTAGGCATTTATTTACGGTATTATTTCCGTCGAAATCTATTACAAACAGTTATTATTACCTTTTTCGTTTCTTTATTTTTCGAAGTTACTCAATTAACGGGATTCTACGGATTATACAATTGTCCATATCGTTTATTTGATGTTGACGACTTATTCTTAAACACACTTGGCGGATTTGTAGGATATATGATTGCACCAGTATTTGCATATTTCTTACCAGATGTAAAGGAAATGGATGAAAAGGTAGACCCTGTAAATGAACCAGTTCGTATGACACGTCGTTTCCTTGCCCTTTGGATTGACTGGATAGTTATTAGTATTGTGTCTCCTTTAGTATTTAACTTGCAAGTCTCAATTACATCTATATTTAACCCTGTAGAGACACTAGATGATCTTTTCCTTGTATTCATTTTGATATTTGGTTATTTTATTGTTTTACCTTATTTTACGAATGGGAAAACATTTGGAAAATGGGTCCTTCATTTTAGAGTAAAAGGCCAAGGTGAAAGGGTTACTTTTATTGAGTTATGCAAACGCTATGGCTTGTTGTACTATGGGATTGGTGGTATAAATTATATTCTTTTTGCTGCTAGAACCTTGAACCAGCAATTAGATATAGCTTTTCTCCTGTTATTCTGTATTTTCAATGGTCTAATCTTATTGCATTTTGTATTGCATATTTTTAAGCGTGATAAACGTTTATTCTACGAAAAAATGAGCAAAACATATAATGTGATAACTTTTAAAAAGAATAAATAAAAAGCATCTGTTGAGATGCTTTTTTTATTTATTCACGATTATATAAAAATACGCTGACTTCTCAAAGTAATTAACTAAAGTGAAAGAAAACTTTCATTTTTGGGGGATATTAAAACTTTAGCTTGATGGCCAAGTGGCGAGTCCCCAAAATAAAAGAGTTGACCTTTGGGTCAACTCTTTCTTCATTATTTCACACTTAATTTTTCTTTCACTTTTGCAGGAAGCTCGTCTTTTTTTACTTCTTCCCAAGCTGTTACACCTCTTTTGTCAGAGTAGTATACTCGTAAGAATGCTTCTTTACGAAGTTTTTTACGTCCATCAAATTTCACTGTTTGTTCATTACCTTTTTCATCAAAACCTTGTAATTCATAATTATAATCTGTATAGTTGTGCCCCTCTTTAGATACACCGGACTCTATTTTTGCATCAGTTGTAATTTGAACATAATATTGATCTTTTCCCGTACGGTTTAAATCACAACCAACTAACATCGTTGCAAATACGATTAAAATACTAAAAAGTGCAATGTTTTTTTTCAACTCGTTCACCTCGTTTGTTTTTCTTATAGAGTTATCTTAAAGTTTTTTCTTTAAAGAAGAAATTCAAAAACATGACATGAACATTACACTTTTGTAAGATAATAAAAATGACGAGCGAAAATCTTTGAAAAAGAGAAATTAAAAAATAGAACGTACTCATAGAAAATGAAAATTGTAGAGGGATTAATCATGTAATGTACGTGACGAATATACCATGGGAATAATTATATGTATTGGTATACAAATATATTTATATCACATACTACAAAATAATGACCAAATAAAAATAGTGAACGTGGTATAGCACAATGAAAAAAATGAATGTTATCTATTTTAGGGTTAATTGATCTTATAATTGTATTTTTTATCTTCATTCAGATTAGATACTGATTAATATTAGGAGGGTAAAAGGATCGTGACAGATAAGAAAGAAAGCTTTCCAAAACAAAATAGAATGGTTGAACTAGATATCATTAGGGGGTTTGCTTTAATAGGTATATTCTTAGTTAACATCTTTAATTTCGTTCAAATTTCAGGAATATCCATCAACTTATTACTAGATAATAATTGGCTTAATATTTTCTTTACTGGAAAGTTCTATGCTATTTTTTCTTTATTATTTGGAGCTGGTGCAGCTATATTCTTAAGTCGTGCTGAAGCAAAAGGCAAACCGTACCTCTTGTACATTCGTCGCATGATTGTATTAGCAATAATAGGATACCTCCATTCACTCATTTGGAATGGCGATGTCTTGCTTCCATACGCACTGGTCGGATTGGTACTATTGGCACTGCATAAAATACCACCAAAATTGTTATTTATAATAACTGTTTGTTTGCAAATTTTGGATATTATGATAAGTATTTTAGCTTATGATTGGTTGTATGGAAGAAAGTCGGACATACCTCTTTTCTTAGATGTTCTTCACATAATTACATCGTTGACTTCATTTTTAGTTTACTTTATAGAAGGATTTACACTAATGAAAATGGATGTTTTGAAAAAGTTAAAGAGCCGTCCTACACTTCACAAGTGGTTAATAATCATCCTTAGTAGTATTTCCGTTATTGCTGTCATTTCTCAGATATTAATAACTACCCCTAAACCGGTATATGTTATATTAATCATTTCGCAACCATTATTAATGCTAACTTACATCATCATCTTACTTGCCCTAATAAATAGTAAGATAGGCAGTCATATTTTATACCCTTTACAAGCTTACGGTAAAATGGCGATGAGCAATTATCTGGGGCAAACTGCTATAGGAATATTTATCGTGCCAATGTTAGTTCCTTATTTTCAACCACTTCTCATTTTATTTGGTGTATGCTTAATCACATGGATTATGCAAATTCTGGTTAGTAATGTTTGGTTAAAGTATTTTTATTATGGACCAATAGAATGGATCTGGCGATGCTTTACTTATTGGCGTTTGATGCCAATTCGGAGATAAGATGTTCTAATGCTTTAATCTTATAGATTTTCAAATAGAATCATATTAATCTAAGACAAAAAGGAACCAATAAACCGTGTTTTATTGGTAGTACCCCACATCCATCAACTTAAGAAAAATAAATGCCCCCAAAATGAAAAAATGAGCTGAATTCCCTTAAATAGCTATATGGGGTCACTATATCATTCTGGGAAAATTGTACGCTAAGGACTACAAAATCTTATCCTATCAGCATCTTTAAAAGATAAATACATGTACAGAAAGATACAACCCAAAGATTAATTGGACTTTGAATTATTTACACACTATATGAACGTGATTATAACTAGAAAACCTTGATATTATAGAATTCTATGCTTTGATTTTCTGCACATATAGAAAGAAACATACAGTCTGATAAAGGGGTACTAACGTCTTTTCATGGATTTTATACAATAATATATATTTTAGGGAAATACACAAATGGAGTATTAATGCATTTAAGATAGTAATTAATGCCGGCTTAGTTCTAGTAAAATATTTAGTCCTTTTTTTAATTCTTCCAATGATGCGTAGGCATAAGAAAGACGAATATGGTGTAAATCGCTTGGATCATATATATAACCTGGATTAATCAGAACATTTTGTTTAAGTAACTTTAAAAATAGCGCTTTATTTACAATAGGTTCATGAAACCTGAGCCATATATAAAAACCACCCTCAGACTTTTTCCACGTAGCGATTTTTTGAAAGTGATGTTCTAATATTTCTTCTACAAATGTAGCCCTTCTTTTCAATTGTTTACGAAGTGTAATCAGATGCTTTTCGTATAAATCGGATGATATCCAGTGTGCGACGATTTCTTGGGAAAAGGCACTTGAACCATAATCTGTTTGCATTTTAATATCAGCTAATCGCCCAATTACAGGTGAAGGTGCAACAACCCAACCGATCCGTAATCCCGGACTTAGCGTTTTGGATACACTACCGATATAAAGAACTTGCCCTGATGTATCAAATGACTTTATGGCAGGAGAAAATGATTCAAATAACAGTTCGTGATACACATCATCTTCAATAATCGGGATTTGTAGCTCTTTGCATGTATTGTATAGGTTTTTCTTTTCTTTTACCGACCAAGTATATCCTGTCGGATTATGTAATGTTGGCACACAGTAAAATAAAGATTGTCTTTTTCTTTTGAGTGAACGTAAATTGTCTGTCAAATGTACGTCTCGTAAAACTGAAATCATACGCATTCCAGTGGATTGAAAGGGATGCACAGAATTTAAATACGAAGGTTGTTCTTGGAAGACAATGGATCCTTCTTCTAATAATCCAACTGCAATTAATTGGAGTGCTTGAAGTGCACCTGAAACAATTAAAATGTTCTCTGGTGCTGTTTGAATACCACGTTTTTTTAAATAATTACATAAAATTCCCCGAAGCTTTTCACTTCCTTGTGGTGATGAATAACCAATTGCCTTTGATTCAAGTGAAATCTTTTTTAACGCTTGTTCAATTTGTTTCGTTGGAAGTAATTCTGGTGATAATTCACCTGTTCCAAGACGGATGATATGATCCATTTGCTCATATTCGTTGATGAGTTGAATCGTGTGGTAGTTTGGTTTATAAATACTCGACTCAATGTGTTGCTGCCAATTTGGTTGAGATCTGTTCAGAAGCACATTCCACGAATTATTGGCCACAAATATCCCTGATCCCACTTTAGATTCGATCAAACCATCTGCCTTTAATTCATCAAGCGCAAGTTGTACAGTACTTCGGTTCACGTTAAATTGTGTTGCAAGTTGGCGCTGTGTTGGAATTTTTGTACCAACAGTCCAATCACCTTGCTCAATATGAAACTTTATCCAATCTACAATTTGCTCTTGAACGGTCAAATGAGAATGACGATTTGGTTTCCATTTCATCTAATTCCCTCCTAAATTGGGTGGATAAAAAACCATCCAATTGGTTGTTTTCTTTTAGTTTTATCATAGTACGATAGTAATTGAAAGGGAGTTGATTATATGGAAGCCATTGTTCATGGAATAATCTTAGCATTCGGACTCATTTTACCTTTAGGGGTACAGAATGTATTTGTATTTTCACAAGGAGCCACACAGCCAAAACTAATTCGTGCACTTCCGGTGGCTGTTACAGCTGCACTATGTGATACTTTTTTAATTCTTTTAGCTGTTTTTGGGCTATCCACTATCGTTTTACAATTTGAATGGCTACGACTTAGCCTAATGATTGCTGGTATTTTATTTTTACTTTACATGGGATACGTTATTTGGAGGTCTGAGCCAACAACAAGTGAAACAAATAAAGCATTACCAATCCGCCAACAAGTTATCTTTGCTTTATCGGTTTCTTTATTAAACCCTCATGCTCTCTTAGATATAGTCGGTGTTATTGGGACAAGTGCATTAAAATATGTCGGAATGGAACAAATTATTTTTACAATCACATGTATTACAGTATCCTGGGTTTGGTTCTTTGGGTTATCGCTCGCCGGTACAGTCATGAAGAAGATAGATGGAACAGGAGGTTTAATGACCATATTCAACAAATGCTCTGCCCTGTTTATTTGGGGAACTGCCATTTATCTTTTAATTGGATTAATATAACGTACAGTAAATTATAAAGATATTATGTTCAGCACATAACATCTTTATATCCATAAGCGATCGTTTATAGGACTTTATTTATTTCTACCCAAATAGGGAAAAATACTGTTTAAATCTAGTTTCAAAATTTATTGCCCAAAATCAAAGGCTCTAACATATTAGTCATATATAATATGTAGGGCCTTTGATTTTAAGCTTTTTTGGGGATTTATGTCTTGATAATGTGCGTTTAGACACATTTCAGTCAATCCCTGTATGTCAAGGAATTGAATTTTATTTTTGAATGATACTTAAAAATAAAATTCACTAATAAAATTTCATCCATTACAAATTCATTATGCTACGTTTTTCTATCTAAATCTTTTAAAAAAATGACAAACCTTCAACCTTACAAAAGTGTAATGTTTTTTTCATTGACTATTTTTATTAATTGTAACTATAATGGTTACACATCGCTGGTATATATTCATTCACCAACGTGCAAAACTATTTTAAGGAGTAAATTTTAATGAAGAATAAACTTATAGCGGCAGGAATTATTACAGGAACATTGTTGGCATTTCCATCTGGTATTTTTGCAGATTCAAATTCTAAAGTAACGAATTTGTCCCAAAATAGTATAGAATCAACCAAACAAGGTGAAAACTTTATAGTTGGTGTAATAACAGATGCGGATGATTACTATGCAACAGTTGAGTATAAAGATTCCGAAGGAAAGAAACAAATAGTAGATATAGATTTTCCAAATGCAGATAATTCGAATTTTAAAACAGGTGACACAGTCAAAGTTACGAATAAAGATAAATGGCAATATAAAAAGATTGGTATGCACGATGTAATCATTGCATCTGCAGATTCAATTTCTAAAGTAAAACAATCAATTGCACAAACTGATAAACCTCAAAATAATACTACTCAACCCTTTATTGAAAAAAATAATAAGCGAACAGGTAAAGTAGTTGAAAAGGGAACTAATTATTTAATGGTTAAACAGGGTGATGTAACAATTAAAACCAATGTACGTAAGAAGGTGTTAGAAAATATAAATATTGGAGATACAGTCAATATCTATGCCGAAAACTTTACGGGTTCTAATCTACCAATTAAAGAACACACTTTATATGCACAACGTTCTATTGTCCAAAAAGTAGGAGAATCTATAGATTCAAACTACATAAAATTCACAGGGGAAGTTGTGAGTAAGAATGGAAACTATCTTGTAGTGTCTAATGGCAAGATTAAAATGTCAGCTAGAACATCATCCAAAGTAATACAAGAGATTAATATTGGAGATACAGTCAATATCTATACTACAACCGTTGTAGGGGGAATGATTGGAAGCAGTGATGCTGGTTCAGCTGTTATTGAAAAATAACTTTTAATTATTAAAAATAAAATATAAATACCTACAAAAAAGGAATCTGTATTGGATTCCTTTTTTGCATTCGTAAAGACGCTCTTCGCATCTCCTAAAAAACAAATATTTTTTGAAACAAAGGTTCTTTATAGACTTCATTTCTCCACAAAAACCGAATGTAAACTTTTACCCAAAATGCAGCCTGCCAAAACATAAAAAAATAGCCCTTCCCCGGAACCTTTTTGGTCAGGTGAAGGGCTATTTTTCTAATTTCTATCATTATTTATTATTTTCATTTGCTAAAATCTATATAGATGTCAGAGTGTCCTTTTTATTCTTTTAAAAGGTCGGTTATCTTGTTTAAAATAGCTTCAATATCAGTTTGTTTGATTATATTATTATCTCTACACTCAACCCTGATTTAGTTATTTATGTAGCAGAAACAGCTTATAATAAAACAAATTATATTTATCTTATTTTTTATACATTTAATCTTTCTAATAGACAAAGCAAATAATTTTCCCCTTATTCGTTTTAATATTTATCATAGTGTGAATTGGCTTTCATCATTCCTTCGTTAACGGAGATTATATCTTTAAACGCTTGCTGTTTTTCTTGAATCTGCTCTGCAACTTTCATAATTATGGGCATAATTTGTTTTATTACTTGTTGTCTTTTTTCTTCTTCCAAAGATACAAGCCAGCAATTAAATTGTTCTTGTTTCTTTTGAAATTCTTCTTCTGATATTTTTAAATCACCTAGGTCATAAATAGAACTTACAAATTCTTTATAGATTTTATTATTCATTCTCCCCCTCCTTTATAATAAAAACTTAGTATTCGAATTCAACAATATTAAAATCATCCTTCAACATTTGATTGATTCTCTTCTCTATCTCATCCATGATCTCATTGTATTCATTTGGAAATTAAGTAATTCGTATGCGATTCCTAATTTTTGATATTTATGAACATTTTCATCCTGTTTTTGATTATTATAATAGTCAATATAGTGAAACTCTTTATTTAAATCATTTAAACGTGAGTCGATGTTTTTAATTCTTTCACTAATAATACTATCGTTATCAAAGAGTTCTTCAAATGATTTTCCAATCGTATGACCTAATCCATTGGGACTGAAGAAAAATTGTTTCGCTACCTCTGGCTGTTCTTCCAAAGCTTTTGTTAATTTCTTATCATCTATTACCATAGTTCCGTCATCTTTGAATTGAATACCATAAGTAGATAAGGTATTACCATTTTGCGTAAATCCGACTACATTTCGCATTTCTCGATAAATATCATTCATTATTGCATGCCCATTTAAAACTCCCATTGGTCCCGTAAAATCTTCAAAGGACGAAGCAACTTGATTATAATCTGTGACCATTTTCTTAATTAGTTTAGTGGCATCTGACACACCAGAATTACTTACTGTGAATTTTAATTCACTACTCTTAACATTGGTATTCTTTGTACTTACTTCCGTTGCTTTTAGTAATTCAATCTCTACACCAGGAAGTGGCGTAATTGTGTTACTAGCGCTTGATCCTTCAATCCCATTAAGGCTATATTTTGCATCTTTCGCTGTATTAATGGTATTGAGTACATATTTCTGTTTTTCATTACTAGATTCATCTATTTGGTCTGTTTTTATTTTTGTATAAAACATCTTCTTAAATAAATCTGATGTCCCATCTTTTAATTCAATTTTATTATCTTCACCGACTTTTTTAGCATTTATAAAAATTTTATCACCATGTGTATAAGCAGATACCCCATACTCTCCAGCATTTATTCGATTAATTAAATCTTTATACGTCATATCACTTGTTATTGTTAAATCCTTATCTCTAATTTTCAAAGTATCATTTACATTCAACTTTTCATCAACATTAATAGGATTTGAGGCAATTTGGTGATGCTCCGCAAGTTGTTTAACTGTTATATTAAATGTTCCATCAATTGCATCACGATTTGCCTTCACCTTAATATAACCATCTTGTGATGTTGTTACTTTTTTCTCATTACCTCTAAAAGTAGCTAAATTCTTAAGAGTTTGTGTAAAAGAACTAAACTCTGATTTTAAACTTACATATAACTGCTTATCTTTTAAAAGCTCATTTTTTGCATTTGTGTAAGGTTCATTTTTGAAATCAAGTTCTTGTTTTTCTGATTTTCGTATTTTTGGGTTAGATATTACATTACTAGGGATACCCCAAAGATGTGGTCTACCCATAAAACTAGTGTATTTCGTTCCAACCATTTCTAAAATCATCCCTTTTCAATTTATTTTTAGATGTATTTCATTGTAATTGTAAATACATCTAAAAATAGATTGATAGGATATAACTTATAATTGTGAAATATCCACACTTTTTTTAGTGTATAGTATGATCATTTGATAATAAATTAAAGTCTAAAAGAATTGGGGGTAGATATGTGGCGTATCTGAAATATTTATATTTCAAAATACCTTGTTGTATAGATTATATCTACTAATTAATAAGAACTTAATCTGTTAACTATGTTCCTTTATATTTAATCGATATCCTATTTTACTTACCACTTTAATTGCCCTTCTAACTCCTAACATATCAAATTTTTTATTTACTCGAATAATATTTTTATATAAGGTATTTTTACTCAGGGATTCTTCAGTCTTCGAAATTGCAGATGATAACTCGTTATGTGCTACAGTACGTGGATATTTCGAAAAAAGGAGTTCTATAATGATTCTTTCATTATTTGTTAAATTAACTTGCTTTGTTTTAAAATGGAGCTGTAAACGCTCTGGATAAAATATAAATCCTTCTATCTCTATAAAACGTTCTAATGGATTTAAAATATATTCACCATATGTTCGACGTAAATATCTTTTTATTTTTGCCACTATTATCTTGCAATTCAAAGGAGGAATTATACAATCATCCGCTCCTCCTTCAATAGCTCGAATTTGTGATTTTTCATTTTTACAATTAGAAATAAATATAATTGGACAAGTAAATCTAGATCGAATTCTCTGTAGCCAGTAAAAACCATCAAATACAGGTAACTCTTCCCCTAATAATATTAGGTGCGGATGTACGTTGTTTAAATACTCCATAACTTTTTCAAAATTATCAACAGTTACTACATCACAAAGATCCTGTTCTAAATATTTTTTTAATACAGATGTGAAATTTACATCACCATCAACAATCAAAACCTTATACATATCTTTATTCCTCCTGAGACATGTCCTTCATTAGAACAATATGCTACGTATGATTCCGTCTCAATTCTATTTGCTACTACTATACTTTATTGTTTTCTTTCTATGCTTTGTTTTTTTCGTTCATCTTTTTCTCTCCTTTAAGTATAGAAATCGCATAGGATATAATAAATCGCTTTATCTTATATGTATCTTTCACCTTTATTATTGAACTAATAGTACAGGATTTTCAATAAAGTAAAATATTAGATATCATAATAGTCATATAGTTATACCCTGCCTCCATTAAGCAATCTTTTATTATGTATTTTTATAACTAGAAAAATACATTTCTAGTTATAAAAACTATCCTTACAAAAGGAGATAGATACTACACTAGAAGAATCCATGGCATCTATCTCTTTTCTTTATTTTACATTTAATTTTTCTTTTACTTTTGCAGGTACATCATCCTTCTCCACTTCTTCCCAAGATTTCACACCTTTTTCTTCAGAATAGTATACGAGAAGAAAAGCGTCTTTACGAAGATTCTTTTGTGCGAAAAATTCTAACTCTTTTTCTTTACCTTCTTTATCAAAGCCCACTAATTTATATGTGTAATTTTTCCCCATTATTTTACCATCTGAAGATTTCGCAACTTCCTCTTTTCCATCTACAGTGATTTGAACATAATATTTTTCTGTTCCAATACGATTTAAATTACAACCAACTAACATGCTACTAAATACAGTTAAAATACTTAAAAGTAAAATGATTTTTTTCAATTGATTCACCTCATATTTTTATACTTATATTAATCCCTTACTTTCAATTAAGAAATCCAGAAACATTACATCAACATTACATTTTTGTAAGATAACAATATAACCAACGTAAATCTTTTAAATTGATACTTATCAATATATTACATTTAATTCCTTTTATCTTTTAGATCCTTGCCCCCATTCCCAACGCCATCAAGTTACGATATTATAATATCCCCCAGAACGAATTCTTTTATATGTTAATCGTTCATATTAGCTTGATGGGCATGTGAACCCATATGTACTAAATTATCAAAAACTCTTAAATCCATATACGTAACAATTACCTTCACCATGATAAGTAATATACAAACAAAATCAAATTTACTATTAAATAAATTTGATATCTTGCTTATTAATTATAATTTTAAATAAGAACAATTCGGTTTACTTAAAGATGCACCAAATTGTCCTTATTTATTTTTGGATTTCTTAGCTTCTTCCACCTACGGTTGGGCTATCCCCCTACGCACGCCTAAAGAATTAGAATTCTTATGATAAATACGTTAAAAATTCTAATGTATTCTTGATTTAACAAACATGGTAAATTCTATTAGAAAACAGATAAAAAGTAGAACGGATGTTGAATAATAATTTAAGTTACCTATATTTAGTATATAATTGTTTTTAAATGGAATGAATTCCTATACAAATTTAGTTGGAAACATTTCATATGGAATAAATCAGCATACACAATCATGAATTTGGAGATTCAATCAATTTATTCTAAAATGAGTAACTAAATTTTTTATTATCCAACCCCTCGATGTAACTATTATAGTTACATCTTTATTTGTTGTCAATTCAAAAAAATTCATTATTGTAAGGTGATCTAATACATACTTATTGAACTACTCACCACTTAACGTCCTTACGGACTTTTTGAAGTGGGAGATTCCTGCGAACACCGATGTATCCACCGGTTATCTTAGCAGGCTCTGCCCGTAGTCCCTACGGTGAAAACATAAGTATCTTGTACGTTGACTCACCACGCTTCCTACTTTAGCTTGGTTTTCGCAACTTCAGCAAACGTGGGGCGAAAGAACGTTGAAGATTTTACGGTTGCAACGTTTTTCTGCAACCAACCTCATATCTTCAGTTTTCAAAGAGCAATCTGTACAAGTATATGGTAGCAAACATGTTGGCTTATGTCAGCCGGCATTCATCTCCCACCTAAAATTGGTGTTTTACACCTTCACATTTTTGAGGAAGGAGTCTTTTGTCGGAAAACGATGAATGTCTTAAGAAGATGTTGACTTCTCTTATACTTGTAACTAAAATAATTACATCAAGGTGGTGTTAAATTATGAAAATTAGTAGTCGTTTTACGATTGCAGTGCATATTCTATGCTTATTAAAAAACGATCCATCATACCTTTGTAGTTCAAGCTTTTTAGCGAAAAGTGTAAATTGTAATCCAGTAATAATTCGTAAGATATTATTATACTTAAAAAAAGCAGGAATTGTTCACGTTACACAAGGAAAAAATGGAACCTATTTATTTAAAGAACCAAAATTTATTACTTTATTAGATGTATATCGTGCAGTAGAAGTCGTTGAGAAAAATAAATTATTCTCTTTTCATGAAAATCCTAATCCAATGTGTCCTGTTGGTGCACGTATATACATGGTTTTAGAACTAATTCTTATTCAATCCCAGGAAAAAATGGAAGAATTCCTCCAAAATGTGACTATGCAGCAAGTAGTTTCGTTACTAAACATTCAATCTGATCTTGGTAATGAAAATATAAATTAAAACTTATTTGAAACTCCCCTATATAATTATATTTACATGCTCTTTCTTAATATTTTCTAATATTTGTTTAATTGTTTGTGCTCTATACCCTTTTCACCTTATAGATCTTTAACAATTAAAATCGAATTAGAAAAAGGCACCATTCAAAAGGTGCCTTTTTCTAACTCAACTAAATAATTAAATTTATTTTTTTAAACACATTATTAGTTATCTCACTTGGAATCTCTAAAATAATATCACAATATATGAAAAACTTATAATCCTTTACACGAAATGTATTTACTATAGAAACGTCCCTACAGATATGGTTTCGTTGGGATAGATACATGCTTAGTATTCTATACGTTTGCAAATCTTTTAATCACCTTCAATTACCTTTAGAATCCCCCCTCACCTAAAATCGACTTTGCACAAACTTAACTTATAGCGATGTGGTAGTCCCAGTATAAAATGAAAAAGCTCTAGTGTTTGAATGAAAAACTCAGAAAAGGGCTGAACTCACCAAAAATCCCCTCTTATCCGTTTAAAAACGCTATCCGTATATAGTAAAATAATAACATTTAAAATTTTTATATGAATTAATCTGAAGCATGAATTTTTAACTACCAGACTTTGAGATCATTTTTTTCCATAAGGGAAATACCTTTTTGAAAACTTCTACCATTGATGGATCAAATTGTGTACCGGATCCTTCTATGATACGTTTATAAGCTTCTTCAGGAGATAGGGCTGAACGATATGCTCTTGAAGAAGTCATTGCATCGAATGCGTCTGCTATCGCAACAATTCTTGCACATAACGGTATTTGATTTCCTCTTAATTTTTGAGGATAACCATTTCCATCCCATCTTTCGTGATGAGAAAGTATTATAGCTTCACTGCCTTTTATTAAAGATATATTTTTGAAAACTTCTAATCCTAATTGTGGGTGTGCCTTAATAATATTATATTCTTCTTCTGTAAGAGAAGACGCTTTATTTAATACTTCATCAGGAATACCTATTTTCCCTATATCATGTAATAAACAAATAAAATGAAATTTTTTCAAATAATTATCATCATATTTATTTGTTTCTTTCGCAAGCATAGTAGCATAATTTGCTACACGTTCACTATGTCCTTTGGTATATGGATCCTTTAATTCCATTATTCTCATTACGGATAAAGCTGTTTCTTTCATTTGTTTTTCATAAGAATCTTTTATTTTTTGTACTAAAAATTTTAATGCAAGAAATACAAAAAATGACGTAATAATGATTGTTATAAACAATAATACTAATTTTATTGGATAATTGACGTGAAAATAATAAATAGCGATTAGAAATCTACATATCATACAAATAGAAACCCATAGGAGAAAACGAATACTTAAAAATAAAGGTGAAGAAATTACTAGGAAACACTCTAGATAAGGCACGTGTAAAGAAGTATTTGGGCTACGTGTAAATATAAAATCGTAAGTAAGAAGATAAATCATACTAACACCAAGAAAAATGTATTTTGTTAACACTTGTTTATTTGTTTTTTGTAAATATTTATTATATAAAATACATGAAATGAAAATAATTAAAAATCCTAGTTCAAATAAAAATCTCTGTAGCGAAAAATTTTTCCCAAGAATCAAGTAATGATAAATATTATCAAATAAAAGTATAATACAAGGAAAAAATAAAAACATTTTTATAGGTTCCTTGGTTTCAATATTTTTAATCCCTTTAATCATTGTAAACACCACCAACCGTTTATTAATGAAAATATAAATTTATATGAATATTATATTATTTAGAATACCCAAATATCGATTCTATTGCAAAAAAACTATTCTTTCTGCATATAACAACAATAATATAGATTATTTGTTATGTACAAAAATTTTATTACCATATCCAGCTTCCACTTTAAATTCTCAGCTAATTTTCTCGTTTATCTATGTATTTTTTACATATTGTTCTTTTGGGGATATCTTATTATATCTTTTTAAAAACTAAACCTTCCAAAAAGGAGACAACAAAAATTTTCGTAACAAAATAACAATGTCTATTAATCTTTTAAGATAAAAAACACTATTATTCATAATATTATTGAATAATAGTGTTTTTAGGCTGATTCATAATAAATAGATTACTTTCTTTAAATACATATACTATATCATGCTTTCCACTTTATATGTAACCTTATTAGTTGCACCTGGGGTGGAAATTAATTCTTTTTATCCTATTTTTATCGAAGTTCTAATTTTTAATTAAATTATCCTTGACCATGACAGTCTATTTTTCAGGACAATTCTTCTAAAAACACCTCTTTTAAATTACAATTATTATGAAAATCCAGGGGGTTTTTTCATATTTCTTTAATGTGTTTCAGTTTGGTCTATACTAATTTTTTATTTTATGTTATTAAGAGAATTGACATTACATTTAGATACTTGTAATTAAATGATTATTATGATCCCCAAACCCAATCTCCATTACTTTGAATTTGGTTATTTACATTATCAATTTTTTTTATATAATTTTCTGTTTCAATTGTCATACCATGAAAATCCGAACCATCATGAAAATCCACTTTAACTTTATCACCTACAACAAACTTTTGTCCTTCTGTTAGTACAACGTATATTGATTTTTCTTCTCCAAATTTATTGGGAGCTTTAACTACTACATAATCTGTCTGATCTTCAGGTCCATAAAGTCCTTTATCTACTTTTGTAATTTTTCCAATAGCATAATCAGGTAAATTTTTTTGTTTTTCATAAAACCCTGGTGCTAATTCATTATTATTTTTTTGTGTATAGTCCCAAACCCATTGGTCTTCATTTGACACAGCTGTTTTTGAATCATTAATCTTCTCAATTCCATCCTCTACCCAACGATTACTAGCTCTAAAGACAGTTCTCATATCAACTTTAACTTTATCACCTATATTAAACTTTTGCCCTTTTGTTAAAAATACCGGAATTTGTAGTTTTTCTCCATTTTTTCCTGTATATTCAAAGGTAGCGTATTTATCTATATTCACTATGTATTTTACTTCATATACATTAGTAACCTTCCCTATTTCATATTCAAATGCGTTATTCTCCTCTAGATACTTCCCTTGATGTAACATTTGATTATCTTGGATTTTCTCAACGGCTGCACTTGCTTTTATTGTTTCCAATCCTGGTAAATTTGTGCCTGCAAGAGCAGCAATTCCTAATGCACCTGCTAAAATAACTTTTTTCATACTCTATAACATCTCCATTCCAATATTTTTAGACTAATTAAATCTATATTTAAAACAACCTCGCTGTAACCATTATAGTTACAGCTATGAAAATTTTCAACTATAAATTCTTAATTATTTTTATAATCAACATACAAAAAAATCCATTCGCGTTATGAAATCCCTATACTTCTTGCTTTTAGGACCACCTTCACGAATATTCCATCCTAAATAAAAACACATTGTTATTTCAAGTTGCAATAACATAGCTATATGTATTCCCTTATATAAAATATTCGTTTGCTTATTTAATATTATTTCAAAGGATTTATTCTCACAGAGAGCATAAAAACCACATATAAATCATTATTCAGAAACAGGCATAATAAAAAGAAGAAAAAACATCCCACAAAATGTTTTTTCTTCTTTAATAATCTGGTTGACCACTACATTTTTTCTAATATTCCTTGTCTCTCATACCACTTAGACATCTTTTCAATTGCATTTGCAGATAGCCGCTTGGTTTCTCTGTTACAAAATCTAGATAATGTAGGTGCCGATATTCTTATTTCTTTTGCTAATTCTCGTATAGACTTATTATCAATTTTGCGTTGTTTAAGTATTTTCTCTCGAACAGCCTCTTCATCAAATCTATTAAGCTCTTCACTATTTTTTTTCGGAGGCATATTAACAACATCCTTAGCCCTTTCAAAATACTCTACAGGTGCTTCAGTATTATTTTCTAACTCTAGTGTTTTTTTCTTAGGTAAATTATACATTGACTTAATTAATTCTTCCGGTGGAAGTATAGTAATATTTAAATTCACCCAATAATCTCTAAACCAATTCTTCTTATTAAAACGTTCTTCATCTAATGATACTGTATACTCCCACTTAGAAATTACGTTCTCTTTTTCTAGGTCAGTAAGAACATTCTCTAGGTGTTCTCTAATCCGACTCGGTTTCCAAGTAAGCGGGATTGCCATAACAGCTAATAAGCCTTTATCTCCCCCAATGGAGTATGGTCGCTTCAAAGTTGAATATATTTGTCGTATTCTCCACTGCCATGTTAGATAACGAATTAAACGTTTATGATATTTATGTCGATAACTATTATACTCGAGTGCCTTTTTAGATAATAATGCTGTGGTATTATTTGAACCATATAAATAACTTGTTAAAAAACTCCCTGGTTTAATACGGCAAGATTCAATGCCCATATATTCATTTGTTGTATTGTGTCTCCATAATACAACTGAATCTAAAACAAATAACCGTTTGACAACTTCTCTCTTTACTTTATATTTTTCATCATGTTCATTTTCTTCATTTAAGACTACTACTTCATTATCATCATTTAAATAAATGAAAATACTTGCTAGTGCTGCAATACGCTTAGCAACCTTAATTTTATCTTCAGGTCTGTAGTACTCTCCTTTACTTACTTTCTTTTTTGGTACATTGCACATATCCAATACTTTCTCATATGAAAATTCTATGAATTCATCTGGAGATTTTGCTTGTGCTAGCCACTGGATGGTAATGGAGTCCAATACATCAGCTGTCAGATCATCCATATTACTCATTACATCATTCACCAAAGTATTCCAACGAGATGCTTCATCATCTTTAATAAGCTTTAAATCTTCATCTCTGTGAGAAGAGAGCTGAGCTATTGCATTACTTTCCTTTGTTTCAATAGGGTAAGATTTTACACCCATACCTGCGTCTTCTTCAAAGTGATTTTTAGAGATTCCATCACGTAATTTAAAATAAACTGCGGAATTATTAACTTCAAAATATTCTTTATCAACTGTTTCATCCGTTTCATCCTCATTTACGTCTCCCTGGATGATTGTTCCATCATTAAACTTATTAGCATTCTTAAACTCGTCTTCTAATACCTTTTCAATAGTTGCATAAATTTCAGCTTTATACTCTTTTAACTTAATACCAATTTGTAACGAAGTAATTCCTTCTTCATTCTTTTTACTCAACCATGATACTAATGCCGAAAAAGATGGGGAAACATATTGAGAAGTCACAACTTTAGTATTATCTTTTTCTACATCTGAACTATAGGCGGTCCATTTGTTCCAAACTACTTTATTATTTCCATATAAGGGCTCAGATATTAATAATGCATCCGTAAACAGTTGTGTTAATCTCTCCACATTTTCACTCCTTCCGTAATTTTCTTTCAAACAAACATTTAATCTAATACATATATGTAAACAATTATTTTTTCCAGCTTTAGTTATATTCAAGCAGTACTGACACGATTTTTCTTTATTTACAACATAAAATAACATTAATTATACATTAGTTTTCCATAGGTCTTCAATCAATCTATTGAACTATCCCCACTTATCGACCTTACGGTCTGATTGAAGTGGGAGATTCTTGGGAACAGAGCGTACTTATTGATGTATTTCTTTACCAACAGCGGTTTCTCTTATTGACCAAGCTATCCCCGTAGATTCCTACGGTTCTATGATTTTTCAAACCAAGGCTAATGTTCGTAAGCCTTCGGCTAGAATATTTTTACTGGCATTAAAATCTCTATCATGGTTTGCATGACAAATAGGACAAGTCCAGCCTCTTATTTCAAGAGATTTCTTGCCATCATGATGCCCACAATCAGAACATATTTGGCTAGATGGAAACCATCTACTTACTTTGACGATTGTTTTGCCATACCAAGTTGCTTTGTATTCTAATTTAGATACAAAAGCAGACCAAGATACATCAGAGATGGATTTAGCTAATTTATGATTACGCAACATTCCTTTTGTGTTCAAGTCTTCGATACAGATGATATCGTGATTTTTGATGATCTCTGTACTCAACTTGTTTAGAAAGTCGTCCCGTTGATTTATGACCCTTTCATGTAATCTAGCAACTTTACACTTTTGCTTCTGATAGTTTTTCGCATCAAGAAGATGGATCCCTTTATTTTTAGCGAGTAATGCACGTTTTGATAATTTACGTTGTTCACGTTTTAACTTCTTCTCCATTTTGGAAGTGAACTTATTATTGTCAATCTTGTGACCATCAGAAAGAATAGCGAAGTCAGTAATTCCTAGGTCGATGCCGATAGCAGAATCAGCTTTTTTAAGTGGTTGTATTTCAACTTCTGTAAGAATTGCCACGAAGTATTTTCCACTTGAATTTCGTCTAACAGTAGCATTCATAATACGTCCATCTACCTCACGGCTTTTAGCAAACGTAACAAAACCGAGCTTTGGTAACTTGATTTTATTATCTACAATAGCAATATTACCGTTTGTATGCTTAGTCTTATAAGATTGAACGTTGTTTTTCTTAGATTTAAAGCGTGGTTTGTCATTCTGCTTTTTGAAAAAGCGATTATATGCATCTACAAGGTTTTTAAGTGCTGATTGAATAGCAATACTGTCAACTTCTTTCAACCACTCTAGCTCTATTTTGAGCTGCGGTAGTTGAGCAGAACAAGAGTTGTAAGTCAGACCTTTACCCGTTTCTTTGTATGTGTCATTCCACATACCTAAGAAGTGATTGAAGACAAAGCGAGAACAACCGATTGTTTTCGCAATCAGTATTTCCTGTTCTTTATTTGGGTAGATTCTGAACTTATAAGCCTTATTGACTAACAATGCTTTCCCCTCACTTCATTCCTTGGTTTTCGATGTATTTTCTAACCACACTAATGGGAGAACCACCAGTAGTTAACATTGATACGCCTGATTATACTATAAGGCATGGTGTGTTTAAATACTTTTGGCTAACGCCAACCGCAATTCACCTCCCACCTATCACTACTGGGCTACGCCCTTCATGTGAGTGAGGAAGGAGTCTTCTTGCGGAAAACCGATAAATTAAGATATGAAACACTTTTTACCATATAGTGAACCTTTCCTATGTATATGAAACACTTTTTACCATATAGTGAACCTTTCCTATGTATATGAAACACTTTTATCTAATCGTTCCCATATTCTCATAAGAGGTTCATATGAATAGAATTTATATCGCATATATAATAGATTCTTTCATATTTATTTGAAATAAATTTGCCTCGTCCTTAACCTAAAACATGAAACACCAATTAATACTTCTTAATTTAAATACGCAACATAAATTTTTTCTCACATCTTAGAAACCCATAGGGATCAACGTTTTACCTTTATTTTAATACATACAAACTTTGAATTTTAACGAACCGTTTTTGCCATATCCTTGACCTTAACATGTATATGAAACAGTCATAAACCCTTATATACCAACGGTTCACTTTATATTTTTTGCTAATTTCATTATACATTAAACATGAAACACTTTTGCCATATCCTTGACCTTCCAAAACTCAAAACATGAAACGTTTTTTACCATATCCTTGACCTTAGAGTTTTTACATTTCCTCCTATAACCCTTTATATAAAGGGATTTACCGTACCTTTCCCTAATGAACGACCTATGATTGAAACATGAAACACTTTTGCCATATCCTTGACCTAAAATTATAAACAATTCTCCTTAACCCTATATATATCAACAATCTTCCCGTGTTTCATTATTGTGTTTATACAATTAGGACATGAAACGTTTTTTACCATATCCTTAACACAAATTTTTTTCCATAGATTCTCCGATCCCTTATAATCATTGGGTTTATAACGTGTTTCATGTTTTAAAAATTCCTCTTAAAGGGGCACCTTTCAACATTTTTCATTTTGCTATAATCAAAATTGGTATATTTTATAGTATTTTGGCATATATTTCTGAATTTGTAGAACGGAGGTGAAAAAGATGGGGAAATCATTTGTAATACGAAATCAACGTAGCTTAAATGGGGAAACAACTAATGCTGTGTTAGTAACACTAAAATCTTGGCAAAAATTTGTGGAAACATTTGAGGAGAAATACTACAGCTATAAAGATACATATTTAGAAGATATTCTGCAGCACATGACATACGAAGATCGTATTGCTGACGTAGAAGGCTTTGTCGAAAAAGCCAAACCATCTTTTTCACGTCGCACGATGTCTGCAATTGCAGAAAAAACCGGAAGAAAACATAAATTATACGGTATTACGAATGCAGATCTTGAAGTATTCTTGTACTTACATAAAAAATGCTATACAAATGGTGTCATTCCAAATGTAACCATACATATGATGTGGGAAGATTACAAGCAATATAAAGAAGAGCTTGCATACATTCAGCATTCTCAATTCTATATCGCTTTGAAAAAGTTAAGCTTACATAACATTATCTCTATTGAAAATGGCTTAGATGGCCGATATACAATCAAACTGACTCATTTTATAAACGAGGAAACAGAAAAAGCAAATCCATACGTATATATTAGTCCTGTTGTATTTACAAAGGCTTTCTTTAAACTATCTGTAGCAGCTAAGAAACTATTCTTAGACATTGCGATGCAACAACATACGGAAACAACATTAAAGCGTTCTTTGGACAAGCAGGACGAAAGAGGAAACAAAACTCACTTCGGTGGGATGTATCGTTTCTTACATAAAAAATATCCACATCAGATTCGTGCGGTTATCGAGGAATTAACAACTGCATTACCATGTACGGGGAATCCCCTATTCAAAATTTGCAAAATGCAAAAAGGTGTAAAGCATACAAAACGATATACAACATTATATCTGTCTATCCATTCAGACTTCTTATGTTCGAAAGAAGCTGGAGAAGAACAATATAGGGATCCATTTACACCAAAAGCTACCTATGCTCGAAAAGCGAAATTTATCGAAGCAGTCCTACAAGAGATGAATATCGGTGAACTGTCTGCAGACATGAATAAATTCATTCATGTATTAAAGCATACTTGTCACCGTCAAATTCGCAGTGTCATTCGCGGACTACGTGACATGGTTGATCGAAAAGAAGGATATCCAACGAAAATTGTATATACATTGAAAAAACTATTACATCAAACATCTCAATATCAAATTCTCGATACAGCAGCAAAAGAAGGTATCTACCCTCTTATTGCGCAGCATATACCAAAAGAGAGAAATAGTGACCGTGAGCAAGCTATCTTTAATTTTGGTTTACATTATTCTATGTACTCTCTTCACAACATTAAGAAGATGTTTAAGAATGTGCATGCACTACTGAAGCAGAAGTTTGCGGTACCAGTGACGGAAGAGTCTTATCACCGTAATTATCTAAAATACCAGGAAGAAACGTTATTTAGAAAATATGCATATGATCAGGGTGTTAATCTCCATGCATATATCGCTTTAGAAATTGAAATGCGTGAAAAACTAAAAGTTCATGGTCATAAAGAACGCACGATTCCAAGTGATGTACGTGAATGGTTTATCGAGGCAATTGAAAAGCTGCCACAAGAAAAAATTCGTGTTATTGAACTACCAAAGCAGTTTAATTTACTAGAGTTTATGCGTACCTTCGAACGTTTAGTACGTGCTGGAGTAACAATAACAGCTCCAGATCAGGTGCTAAACGAAATGGAAATAAAATAATAGTAATGAGCTCTCTATTTTTGAAAAAATCGAAAGTGGAGGGCTATTCGTGTTTGTTTCATTAACACCCCTTTTCTACTACTCTACTTATAAATACCAAATCGACAGGACTTCATATAAAATGGAGTCTTTTTTTATGCAATTCTATACAAATTCAATTCTAGCAATATATAACTCCCCACATAACACCAGGGATTATTCTTCTAATCTATTAAAACCTATCTTATAATACCTACAAAAAATCAAAAGGAAAATTATAAAAATAGTGGATATGCGGACAAATATGGTTCAATGTGAATATAATCTTTCTATAATCATTGTAATTACTAATGTTGTTGTATTTATCTAATAAAAATCATCAATAATAATGTGAGTTATGTGCAAATACTGTGTAATGTTAACAAATAACTACATTTTCTGAACAAAATGTGGATAATTGAACGCTAGATACTGCTGTATTTTACAAAATAAAGAAAATAAAGCCTATTTCTATAGTTGGATAAATATAAAGTTATTTGTATCAATTTCTTTCCGATTTCATGTAGAAACATGTGATTCCCTTTATGCTTTTTTGTAGAATTGATAGTCTAATAATCATTGAATTTCCGGATACATTTTCTACTATTTATGATTTTTTACGTTCTAATATTAAATTTTTCCTTGTGGGAGTAGATCTCTTCCCTATTTTTGATAACCTATAATAGTTTTATCTTTATTTCTTTTTAATATATAAGATATATATTTATAATAGATTTTTAATACAGCTAGTATGCTTGTTAATAAGATGTCCGACCTAATTTAAAATATTTGTAAATTACGTTATAATAATGTCAATTAAACATATCATTACCCACATACAAAAGGACAAACCTACGTATCCCTATCAGGGCGAGGTTTGTCCTTTTTTCATATTAATAAACAATTTATATTGGGAGGATTGAGCATGGCTGTATTAAAAGATTCGACTTACATAGAAATGAATACTTATAACGACATAGGATTTTTTAAAGGAATTTTTTGGGGATTAGTTTTGGTAGTGCCTTTTTGGAGTATTATGATAACCCTATTTATTTTGCTTTATAAATAATAATCAACATATCCAAAATGCAAAGGGTTGTTTGTCCATTTGCGTTTTGGATATGCCAGCAACCGTGCGTAGCAAAGGGCGATAGCAGGTCTTTCACTTATTTTCTGTTATAATAATTCATAAGAAATTAGGTGATTATAATGAGCGAAAACATTAATTTAGAAGAAACATTAGCAGCCTTTTCTGCTTATTTAACAGAAAAAGGACGGAAACAATCCACGATTAAACGTTATGCTTATGATATTAATGATTTTTATAAGTGGCTAAGAGCAAATGAGAAACTTCTACATATCAAATCATGGAGTGAACTTTCTGAAGCGGACTATCAGACATATTTCTCTGAGTTAGAAGACAAGCGTAAATACTCTCAGAAAACTAGACACAGAATATGGGTAGTTTTAAAGAAGGTACACATGTTTTTAGGTATAGTTAGTCCATTGGATAGTATTAATCTCTCTTTAATTCCGGATCAATCACTAAATGATAATGATTTTATTACCGAAATGGAAGAAAAGCTTTTAAAACAAACTGTTCTATCAACGAAGGGGTTAACGGAAAGACAAGCTAAATATCGCCCTCTTATTATGGATAGAAACGTTTGTATTATAAATTTAGTAGTAAACCATGGGTTGTCCTTGCAAGAGCTTGTATCGCTTAATATGAGCCATATACAGTTTGCTAGAAATATCTTAATGGTACCTGGGGAAAATGGAACAACTAGATCTGTCTCTTTAACTATGGAAGATACGCAGCAGCTTTACAAGTATTATACGACTATTCCGGAACCCGTAAGGCCTCGACAACACACAGATAATCCCCTATTTGTGGCATTTGATTTTAATCGAGGTACGTATCGATGGGTTTACGAAAAGGATGCACCAAAGGCTTTGTCTGAAGTTGCTGTACAAAAGATGATACGACTTGAAGTGAAACGTGCAGAATTGAATAGACGTATCTCGGCGCAGCAGATGAGAAACACTTTTATTCTCCGGCTTATAAAACAGGGATTTAGTGAAAGTGAGTTAATTGATAAAATTGGTTTTAAAACTAAAATATCGTTGAAAAGATATTTTCAATATTTAAGATTAGACTGTTAATAATGCTTTAAAAGAACTAATCCATAACAATAAATATGTTTAATGGAATGAAAAAATATTATGTTGAAATTTGTTTAGCTTTTATTTTCACCTCGTATAAATAAAAGGGATATTTAGCAACACAATTTTACTTATATCCTCTGGTTGGTTTATATATAGCTTTTAATCAAACTTTAATTCAATACTACATTTCAATGGCTCTTATTGCAGTAAAACTATCCATTAGATAATATTTAGTTCTGTTACTTTATCATTTTACGCCGAGTCTTTGTGTGTTTTACCAAATTATAGAGTTTTTGTAATAGAAATTTTCTAAACAACACTTCTTCTGGAAAACTAGTAAACTATGCTATTAGTGTGAATTTGAAATAATGCCACGATGTTTTGAATAAAGTTGCGATGCTTTTCCTCTATTAATTAGAAAATTCTCAGTAAGTTCTAATCAAACTTTTTTATAAAAATTATTACATAAATTTGGAAGTGAATCATTATTTTGATTAATCTTTTTTCAAAATAAAGGTTCTTCGTATGCAATGAAATTAAGGATTATAGGTTATTTTTAAGGGGATTTTATTTCAATTTAACATGAAATAGTAAGGGTTTTATTTTAAATAAATCTTATCCTCTTCTATTATCTTGTTATAAATAAAATAAGAGGTTTATACCTCTTATTTTATTTCGAAATTTACTGTAGTTACCGCGTCAATTAAGGAGAAAGGTTTGTCTACATAAGATTTTATACGTCTATCTCCTACATATACAATTGTTTCCATCCAAGTATCTGAGGTAGAGTTTGTAATTTTGAAAGTTCCTAAACCCTTCGCGTCAGTTGGTAAGTACATTAAGTCCATTGCTGACTCCCCCTCTCTTCTACCACCAAAGGTAAGATTACCTATAGATTTGAATAGTGGAAGGGTCTTTAGCAAAACGTAAGGGCTCCACAAATAGTGAAAAATAAATGTTGTACATCAATTGTAGTTTAACACATTTATATATGAAATTTATTATGCATTTTGTAGCTTTGAAATACAGTCGTACTGTTTATAAAAAGATGTACCGTTTTAAAGAAAGGTATATTGTTTTCAAAAAATGAACTGCTATATGCCTTTTCGATTAAAGAATCATAAGTGAATTTTAATCAAACTTTTTTATAAAAGTGATATCGCTACATCACTATCAACTTAAGAGATTTTAATAACTATAAGTACAAAAAACGCTATCCTGTTTAATGATCTAGCTTGCTTAGAAGGATTAAGGTTTTTTCTTTTTTGGATCGTGAATATTCTTAAGTTGATGGGCATATATGGTGACCCCATCGTTAATAGATTAGGAGCCAAGCCAAGTTCCTGCTCTGTGTCTATTGCAGCCGTAGCAATAGACACAGATGGGCTATCGTAACGACTGGAAAGTCCCTCGACACTTAGGTGAGAGCGTCAAGGGATTTATGTTAGTTAGTGTTAATGAAATTATTGTGATTCTGAAACAGCTTATCCAGCATAAAATTGAAATTGTTCATCTTCTGATCGTGGTGAGCCAGACGGTGTAAAAAGAGAGCGATGCCAGCCGAGCCAGTCGCGTAGTCTGTTGAAATTCGACTGAGCTGCTCACCTGGAAACGCGATGCCCATTGGTTTTTCTATCGTAAACAACATCACGCCGTTAGCTGCACGGTAGGCCTCTTGCAGATATTGCAGATCATCTGTAAACTGATAGAAATCCAACAGAAAGTTGCCTAGTCCAGATAGTCCTATGAATAACGAAGGGAAGCTGGTATATTTTTTGCAGGTATCTTTAGCGATTTTTTCTAGCACATCCATATATGCTGTTTTTTTTGTGTGTGCCCAATAACGAAGGAGCACAGTCGCAACGCCAGCCGACCCATCGTACCAATAATGGGAAAGAACAGCTTCTGAGTTAAAGGCTTGCCCTCTAGGAACACTAACATGACCGGGCTCGATTTCTTTGAGACGTGCTAGGTCGAACGCCAGTGCCGATTCTCCAACCTCCAAGTATTTACCTTCTCCTGTTACCATACTTAAATATAGCAGGTAAAGCGCAACTCCGCTTGAGCCCCGGGTTAGACCGTTCCAAGCAACCCCATCATAATCCAGCCAATAGCTTCCGTCAGAATCATCCTGCTTCGTTTGGATAATATGATCTCCAACTTCAAGCGCAACATTTAACCAACGTTTATCTTTGGTTGCGAGATACAAGTTAAGGCAGGATAACCCAAAACCGGAACAACCTGAGTAGAGGCTAGCCGAAGTCCATAGCAGCGGATGCTCATAAGCCTTCTCTATCATATGCAAAGCAACTTCATGTAAACCCAACTCCTGCATGACCCAAGAAATCCCGGAAAAACCTGTGTACAATCCAGGAGGACAATTATCAGTTGTTGCTGAGCATGACAGCATCCAATGAATAGTTGTTTTCGGCACAGATCCTGTCAGTTTATGTAGAGCATAGGCTACACCAGAAGCGCCATAAGCGATGTTAAGCGGGTGGATATGAAATACTCTAGGGTCCGCAGGGTATAAGCGATCACTTCTGAAATAGTCTGCACTATGTATAATAAACTGAGCCGCCTTTCCAACCTTATTCAGCAATTCTTCTTTTGGATAAATAACGGTCGATGGCACTGGTTCAATCTCGATTTTGATCGCTTTAATACGATTAACTACCTGCTCGGCTGTAGGTCTTTTAGTTGCTTCGTGACTCAGGCATTGTTTAATCAGTTGGAGCATCGCTTCCGGTAAACCGACATCCGCTCCGAGCGACTGGATAAATAAATCGGTTTTAGATGGATCCAGTTCTAAAAGATTATTAATCGGAAGAAGTGTAGCCAGCATAATGGAACCCAGCGAGTAGATATCGTCTTCAAACCCAGGATATTGCCCTGAAGTAGGACTATTGAAGCCAGGGGTAAACACCTTAGATGGCGGATCTATCCCTTTGCGATAACCTGCTTCGAAATCAATTAATTTAACTGCGTAGTCGTTATGATCCTGTACGATCACATTTGTTAAGGATAGATCACAATAAACTAGGTTTTTGGCGTGACATGCAGCAAGACAGTTTGCAATATTGGCCCAGATTTTATATAGCTTCTCTAGGTACGCTTTCCTCACATCATCTGAAGGCGAATGATATTTCCTAGGAAGTTGAGTGCTTATAAATTTGTTAAGCCGCATACCATCGATAAACTCCTCGACGAGAAAAGTATGCTCCCAGTCTTGAAATAAATCGATAGGTATAGGCGCAACTCCACTGTTTGCAAGCCATTTTAAGATGTCGAATTCCTTCGCCAGTCGATTTGTTGCATCCGTTCCATCTGCGTTGACTTGGGTAAACGGTCTTGCTTCTTTAATGACAACTTGTGTGTCGTTTGTTAAATCCGTTGCCAGATACACACCTCCGATCATCGAAAAATTCAAGGAGTTATCCACTCGGTATCTCCCATTATTGAGCAATACCTCCTCTCCGCCTTCTTCTATATCCCGAGGAAAAGGATCATCTACCCATGAAGGAGGAGTAAAGTAAGGCATTCTTGGATCGGAATGATGTTCTCCGTCTGGCGAGAGGAGATAGTATCTTTTGTCGCCTTCAGGTGTTAATAGATTGTAGCCACGGATGACTCCATAGCGGTAAAAAACCGTATGCGAATCTTTATACCTTTGATCTGATAGAATATAGGGGCCTTGATAATCTTTTAGAGACAAGTAAAGCTGCTCAATCACCTCTTTAAATTGCATCATGTCGGCAGGGTAAATGGTAATAAATTTTCCTCCTGCCTCTCGCGACCACATCTTACCTCCCGATAATGTCACTAATCGGGTATCCAGTAGAAATTTAAACGCAATCTGATTCTGAATACAAATAGAAGCAACCTTGCGAAGGACGTCTTGGCAATGCTGCGGAATAGACGAAATGTGTATTTTCCAGCCTTGGTGAGGCAACTTATTGTCAGCCATAAAAACGTTGAACCATATGTTTTTACGTCGTGTTGTCCAATTGGCGGGAAGAATCGGATGCAGGATCTTAAGTAATTCTTCGTCAGGCAAGTAGCGATCGAATGATTCGTACCACTCCGATGGGATCATACGGTTTATCTGATATCTGCGAATTGCTTTTTCATTCATATGTCTGAACCTCCTTAAAACTCCTTCGTAACGTCACGTCAATACGGATTCAAGTAAAGAATACAAGCAGAAAGGGCTTAGGCTCCTTTCTGCTTACTTCATTTACGTATGTGCTTTTAAATCATTCAGCATGGTTACAGCTATGATCGTTGCAGGAAGTTTCGCTGAATGCCTCTGCGCTGTCCATTTCCTTGTCTATATGGATTCTTTGGAGATCAAGAATTCTATTCAAGATTTGCACCCCCTTTCGTTGAAAAAATACTTTTAACTAACCACGCCTTGTACGAGTTACAAGTACAACATATTCATTTCAAAAGAAGATTATACAAACTTTTTAAATCAAATTACATTTTAGCCTGATTTTGGTTACAGCT
>NZ_JAKUGG010000040.1:0-30216 GCF_022663835.1 Bacillus cereus group sp. BfR-BA-01347
TTTTTTTTTTTTCTCGTTTTTCTGTTCCATCTTGTTTTGTTTGTTTTTCTCATTTACCTGTTACAGATCCTTCATCTTGTTTTCCTCCTTTACCTGTTCCAGATCCTCCTTCTTGGTTTCCTCCGTTACCTGTTCCAGATCCACCTTCTTGGCTTCCTCCGTTACCTGTTCCAGATCCACCTTCTTGGCTTCCTCCGTTATTCCCTGTTGTGTTTTCCATTTTTTTGATAATAGGCGTTTTAGCATTGTGTACTAACGGCATTATGCCATACTGTGATTTATGAACCACATTTTCCACCTTGCTATTTTCAGTTTGTGTTCCTTTATCCTCTTTATTAGGTTCTTCTTTTTCAGGACTAGTTTCTTTTTTATGAGTCCCGCTCAATTCCCACTGCCATGTTACAGGAGAGAAAACATCTATATTGATGTTTGGATCTTTTAGCTTCACATGCAAGCTAATCTTTATATCCCCTTCATTACGAGGAGCTATTGTAATTTCTCCTGCTTCGCTTTGTAGAAAGTCACTTGTACGATCCACATCATCAATATATAAAGCTTCTGTACTTCCATCTAGTTTAAACTCTTCTGGAATACTTATCTTCAAAATTTGCGGAGATTCCATTTTAATTACTTTCGCAGTATCACTAAATGTAATTCCCTCTGTATAAAGTCTATCCTTCACTTCTTTAATGGCGTTTCCTAAAGATATTTTATTTACAGGATCATAATAAAAATTATTTTCTTTATTATATTTTTTTGTAAATTGAATTACATTTTGCAGTTGTAATTTCGTTGTATCTGGTAAATCACTTTGACCGATTTCTTCCATGTTTAAACTAGGTAATTTCGCAATTAAATTCTCGATTTGTTTCTTTATTCGAACATCTGGTTGTTTCATTAATGTATTTATGAAGATTTCTTGCTTTCCATCATTCGACATTGATTGCTTTAATTTCTTAATTACCGTATCTTGAATATCACTTTCTAACTTTCCTGCAAGTTCTGTATCATATTCAGACACTTGTTTTTTTACATCTGCTAAATATTTTTGAATCGCTGAAGCATCAGTTAAAATATTGGGTTCTTTCTCTGAAAACGTAAATTGATTTGAAATAATTTTATTAGCGGATTCCAATGCACTTAATTGCTTTAAAGCATCGCCTGTATTCATATCATTCATATATTGATTAAATTGATTTGTGAAATTATTCGCTAATAAATTGTTATCAGTTTGCATTTTTTGAAAGTTATTAAAACCATCTAAGTACGTACTGTTAGATTTATTCCCTTCATCTAACGCTTGACCGAAACCTTTTAAAACATCCTGAAATCCTTTGAAACTATTAACAGAAACACCTGTATAATCTTGTACTGTTTTAAATTGATTTGTGTAATTTGCTAACGGACTATGTATATCTTTTTTATACATAGTTGTTTGAACGTTTCCTTTTTCAATTATTTTACCTATATTATCTTGTGCACCTTGTAGCTTACCGATAATACTCGCAAAATAAACGTCGATTATTTGCTTATTGAAATCTTCTAAAATAACAGAAGCTGTATTTTCTGCCTCAGCTTTCAAATCCTTATTCCCAGTTGCATTTACTTTGTAGTTTAAAGTTAATTTCTCCGGAATCTCTGAATCAATCGCAACTGCTTTCCTAGAAAAATCATTTGGAATAACAATCATCATATTGTAATTATTATTTTTCAATCCATTTTCTGCTACCCCGCGACTAACTACGTACCATTCTTGTTTCGTATTTTTATTTACATTTTTAACAAATTGATCTCCAAACGCTATTTTATTGCCCTCAAATACAGTGCCCTGATCTTCATTTACCAACGCAACTGTCATTTTTGGTGTAGTATTCTCATTAGCTTTCTTAACATTTTGATTTAATGCTAAATAGGAGACCCCTGTTGATAGTACAAGAGCTAAAATAATAAACAACAAGATGCTCCATTTGAACTTTTTCACTACTTATCACTCCTGCGACTGCGAGTCTATCTAATGAAAGACTTCGTATCTTACTCTAGTTTTAAAGTAATTTAGCCATACAACGTATGGTTGCATGGCTAAATTATATATTTCTTTTTATCTGTCTTATTGTAGACCGAAATTACGAGAAAGATCTTCGTCATGTCTAGCAACAGCTTCTGCAGTTTTATTAAGCTGCATATTAATTTCTTGTAATAACTGTGCGAAGTTTTGTACTTTTGGCTTTAATTGATTGAACTGTTGGTCAAAACCTTCGAAAGCACGACCTTCCCATTCTCCTCTTAATTCATTTTGTAAGTTTTGTAGTTGACGTAAAATGTCCTCAATTTGATTTGCACCTTGTCCATATCGAGTCGCTTTCGATTTAAGCTCCTCTGGTGACATACGAATTTGTCCTGCCATTATTAAATCCCCCTTAAAATTTAAAAATAGTAAAATTAACCAATAATCAATTCTACAAATTGATTATATCAATAATTTAAAGATTTCTAAACAAAAAAATGATATTTTTCCAAAATTTCTCTTTTACTATAATAACGATATATTGTATAATACTAATTTATTTGTTTTTAAGCATACTCTATAAATCTACTAAAAAATAAAGGCAAACCATCTATTTTATATATTTATAAGGACTTATTCATTTTAAATCCCAGCGATAAAGTAGCTACTAAATCATTATTTTCTCCCATTGAGACTATAATACTCACTTCAAAGTCATAATTACCTGCCTTTCAACAAACCCAAACTCTTCGTACATCTCTTTTGCAAAATTCCCAGCAAATACATTCAACCGAATTTCTGAATACTTCTCCTTTAATTCCTTAATACCAGCTTCCATCAGTTCTCGCGATAATCCTCTCCCGCGATATTCTGGGAAAACGTACAATTCATATATAAATCCAAGTTTTTCACGAGAAAAATAGTCTGTATTTTCCCCTATTAATATCCATCCCATTACTTTATTTTTTTCTTTAACGATTAAATAGTATGCTCCTTTTTCTACAATCGGCTTTGTAATCTCAATTGCTTTCTCGGTACTTAATTGACAATTCCCTCTCGTCCCTTCAAAAAGCGATTGAGCCGAATATTTTAATATTTCATTGGTATCTTCTTGATTCGCCTTAACAATCATTTTTCACAACTCCCCTTGAATAATAGGCATTACTATCGCTTGTTCAAGATTCTCCGCTTCCATAACAATTGCTGTTAATCCGTGTTCTGTACTTGTTTCATGGAGCTCTCCCTTTTCCCAAAACACAGCTTGTCCCGCCTCTATCTTTATCTTTTCTTTATTTACCCCACATACATATCCAGCTCCTTCCACAATAAGAAGCAGTTGAGATACAACTGCTTCATGATTACCGATGATTCCATTCTCGTGTAAATGCATAGCACCGATATGTATATTTCCTCGATGGTTTAATATTTTCGACATGATGAAATTAGATTGAAATACTGATAGGTGCTTTCCTACTTTTTCACTAAAATCAAAAATTTTCATTACTAGTCCTCCTTATACGTATAAAACCATCCTTACCGTCTGCATCATATGTCCTTCAAAGTCTTCTTCAAATTGCTCTAATTCAGCAAAACCTTTCGCTTCATAAAAGCGTTTTCCTTTTTCATTTGCTGCTTCTACATGTATGTACAATTTCCGTATCCCATTTAATGCTTTAATTCCTTTTTGTAATAAAGCACTTCCGATCCCTTTTCCTTGCTGATCTGGTAACAAATAAATCGCACCTAATTCCGCTTCATTTTGTAGTCTAACAGGTGAAAAGTTCGCAAACCCTATTACTTCTCCTTCTTCTTCCGCAACGAATAAATGCGTATTTTTAAGACGATATTTCATTTTTTCATCAGAATATGCCTCGTCTAAAAAACTGTCTTGAATTTCTCTTGGAATAATGCCTTCATATGTATCATGCCAAGCTATTTTTGCTACTGATTGTACAGCATGAATATCTTCTTGCTTCATTTCTCTAATTATATATGTCATCTCGATGTCTCCATTCTCTTTAAATTATATTCTGCTAATATACTAGAAGAAACGGCAAAACCATTTTCATAATTCACCTTAATTAATTTTAATTTCTCAATTGAAGCTGTTGCAAAATCAAACTTTCCATAAATATATTCCATTACACTTAAAAACTGCTTTGTATGTAATCTATTTGCAATTGTACAATGCGGAACCCATTTTCCCGGTACGTAATATGAATTTGGGTTGTCATGAAAAGTTTTAAAATAATCATGATAAGAATAATGAAGTTTTAACAATTCATCGGTAACGGTCGGCGCTAGAAAGACCGTTCCATTAGTAGGAAAAATTCCAACAGAAGGAAAAGTTACTGCGTCCATATTTTCTTGAATAGCTACAAACTCCCCTAGTTTCTCAGTATACAAATGAACATCTAACTCATTATAATCCACAATCATTATATGAGGTTCTACTCCAGCTAGTTGATTTGTTCCAATTACATTTGTTAATTCATTTTGCAGTTCTGTAATTTTATTAGTAAACACACGATCAAATGTAGCAATAATAGCGTACAATCTTTCTCACCCCTTCGTTACACATAGCGCTTCCCATTCTTCACGAATCATGCCCATTCGAATAGAATCATAGTATGTTCCGTTATAATAACGACACTTTCGCATTCTACCTTCTAAGCTCATTCCTATTTTCTCCGCTACTTTCATCATTCGTTCATTACCAGACCAAGTCGTGAGCCCTACTCTACCAATTTCCATCTTTTCAAATAATAAATCTCGATATAACGTTAACGCTTCTGTACCGTAGCCACCATTCCAGTAAGTTGGATTATAAATAACAATTCCCATCTCCAACCAACGCGTCGGTTTATGCTCCCAATAAAATCCGACCGTCCCTATAATTTGACCGTTATTTTCTATAATTAAATTTGACAGTGGTTCTTCTTTCAAACGAGTTTGCATCTTCTCTTTATAGGAAGAGTATTCTTGCATTGAGAACGGGAAATATGGCGCATCCCATTTCTTCCATTCTGGGCTTTCTTCTTTAAATATGATATTCCATAATGTTTTTATATCCGATTCTTCTATTGTACGAATTGTAACTTTCTTCCCCTTTAATACAACGTTTTGCATAATTCCCTCCTGCATTCCTCTTTATTTCATATATAATTATAATATTTTTTCAGAAAAATCAAAACTAATATCATTTATTATATTGTATAATTTTGTTATTAGATACCAATTATTGATTTAGAAAGCTGGTGATTCAGTGAAGAATCGATTTAGTATTGCTTTATTTCTCACTATTGTTACGACAAATATTATTCTATATTTCTTCTTACCATCAAATATTGTTACGAAATGGGACTTTAATGGAACGCCTACATCAACAATGGATAAAAGCACTTTTGTAATCGTAAATATAATTATATGTTCCTTCTTATTCTTTGTATTTTTAGCTTTATCTAAAGCAGCGAGTAACCAGAAATTTCTCCATTGGATCGGCAACACAATGTTACTATTCTTATTTTTTGTCGATATTGTCATCGCCCTCATCGCTCTTGGCTTTTCACTTCCTCTTGATCATTTCATATTTTTAGCATTAGGGCTTTTATTTATATTAATAGGTTATTTCAGTTCCAAAATTGATACGACTAAATCAACCGTTTCATTAGAATGGAATGATAAGCACCTTGAAAAAAGAGCTTCAAATATTAGTAGTATTTCAATGATGATAGCAGGTATTTTTTTAGCGATACTTCCTTTTATCGTTTCTGCTCCCTATAGAGGTTATGGCATACTAGCAATTCTTTTAGGAATGAAGCTTATCATTCTGCCGAGTACGATTTATTTACTTATTAAAGACAGCAAGCAATCTACTCCTTTAAAAAAATAGGAGGTTATATCCCTCCTATTTCAGCTTAATGTTTTATTTTTCACTTTTTCTATCTCAACTAAAATCCCTTTCTCTATCCAACCCTCTACGCCATCTTTTTTAATTAAATCATATCCTGAACAGCTATCATCAATGAGAGAAACGATATCTCCCTTCCTAACGCTTATTTGCGCACAAGAAATATCGGTTTTCACTGTATATTCACCTGACTTAAGTTGTTTCATATATTCATTTTTTACAGTGAGCACATTATTCGTTTCCTTTTGTTTACATACGGTGTAATCTTGCATCTTCTCGATAGGCTCTATGTAATAATACGGATATGTCACTCCGCCCTGCATTTCTGAATTCGCATTAAAATCCGCTATTACTTCGTACTCTGGAAAATAGTCTACATATGTATAAGAAAACGTATCGCCCGTTTGTTTCCTCTGAATAATAAATACGTTTAATTGCCCTGCTTCTTTAATTGCATTTCCTCCATCAATTGCAATAATTTTTTTCTCCTTATCAATAACTGGATTATTAGACGGTGCTTCTTCAGAATAGTTCACGACAGGCCAATGACCGACTATTACATACTTATTTGCTTTATGTGATTGATTGAAAAACTCCGGCATTGCTATCGCATTTTTGCGCTCAGTTTCTTTCCAATCTACTCTATCTTCTAGACCGGCATGCACAAAAATATAATCTTCTGTTTCAATCGCTGTTGGCAACTCTGTTAGCCAATATAGTTCTTGTGAAAATTCACTTAACAATGCTTCTTTCACTTCACGAATTGAAGTGCCCTCATGAACTGAAAAACCCAATTGCTCTAGCCATTCATTAAAAATTGAATGCTTCCTCGTACATAAATAATTAATAAGACCAGGATTTTCATTTAGAAGAGCATCAACTAAAACTTCACAATTCCCTTCAACAACGTGAACCTTTGAATTGTTCTTTACAAGATTCATAACGTAGTTTACTACGCCTACGCTATCTCGTCCTTTCTCGCAAAGATCTCCATTAATAATTAAATAATCTTCATCTTTAAAGTTAACTTTATGTAGTGCTTCTTTTAAAAGATTTAATTCTCCATGAATATCAGATATGACGATAACTCTAGCATCATTAGGGATTGATAGTTTCTTTATTTTTTTCAAGTATAAGCGCTCCAATCATCCTCTTTATTAAATTAAAACAATTCGACAAAATACACTATATAACCTTTTCAAATACATATACCATAACTTACAACCTATTTACGGTTCAATAATAACTTAAAAAATAAGAAGAAGCTGTTCCCAACTTTTGCAGGACAGCTTCTTCTTATTTTTTTATAATTCTTTATAAAAAGAATAACTCACCTTATCATACCCTTCTCTTTCATAAAAACGATGAGCATCAATTCTTGAAAATGCTGACGTGAGGACGATAGACTCACATCCGTTTTCCTTTCCCCAGTTCTCTATATACGAAAGTAATACTTTCCCATGTCCTTTTGAACGATGTGCTTCTGCTGTTACAAGGTCATATACGAAAACGTGTTTCTTATTATAAAAGTTCGTACAAATCGCTACACCTGCAAGGCTAACAACTTCATCATTCTCATTACGCAGCGAAAATAGTTTATAATTTTCTTCTTTCATATTTCGAAATAAAGAGCTTGTTTCCTCTTTTGAAAGTTTCATTCGTAATTGCTGTAAAACAGGTAATACTTCATGTAATTGCTCTTCTGTTACTACTTCTTTAACATTCATTTTTAACTCTCCTCTAACTATTTATTTAATTTTCTAAATGTTATATCATTATTATAGAAAGTAACTGCCCTTCACTTAAGTGACAGTTTAAGTGTTTTTTATAAGGCCAGTTTTAAAGGAGAGTTTTATATGGATTTTACTATCCCATTGCAATTACAAAGTAACACACCTATTTACTTGCAAATTTACGAATATATTAAAGCTGAAATTATACAAGGGGCTATTTCTGTCGGCACACGTCTACCCTCACACAGAAATTTAGCATCACAACTTAATATTAGCCGCATTACTGTTGAATCAGCTTATCAACAATTATTAGCTGAAGGTTATGTAGAAAGTAAACCGAAACGTGGTATTTTTGTAGCAAATTTCGATATTGACGTTATCCCAAATAAAAAGCGAAATGCAGCAAAGAAGACGAGCAATTTGATAGACGAAAAATTTGAATATGATTGTAGCCAAGGACTTATTGATCAAAATGCATTTCCGATTACAAATTGGAAACGAGCATTACAAGAATCCATACTTACATACGAAAATGCACTATTTGCCAAAGAAGATCCTCAAGGTGAATTCGCTCTTCGAGAGCATATATCAACATATTTATATCATTCTCGCGGTGTCCATTCTTCACCTGATCAAATTGTGATCGGCGCCGGAACACAGCCACTTCTCTGGCTACTACTTCAACTGCTTGGCCCTACAAAAGAATACGGCATTGAAAACCCTGGATTTCACCGTATACACGCAATTATTAAAAGCTGTGATAGACAAATTCATCCCATACCATTGGATGAAAAAGGGATTGATATTTCTAGTTTATACAATACAAATTCCAATGTCGCATACGTTACACCATCACACCAATTTCCACTCGGGATTATTATGCCTTTATCTAGAAGATTAGAATTGTTAAAGTGGGCTAATGATTGCAATGGATACATTATTGAAGATGACTATGACGGAGAGTTTCGCTACGCTGGTAAGCCGATTCCTTCTTTACAAAGTCTTGACTCAAATGAACGCGTTATTTATATGGGGACTTTCTCAAAATCTTTTTTACCTTCTTTACGAATGGGATATGTTGTTTTACCACCACACCTTTTAAAAATATATCAAGAACTGCATGGAATTTTCAAACAAACAGTCTCTACAATACAACAACTTGCTTTTGCTAACTTTATACAAAACGGGAATTGGGAACGTCACCTTAATCGAAGTCGTACACTTTATAAAAGAAAACATCATGCATTAGTAAAATCCATTATGAAAGAAATGGGGGCTAATGTTCAAATTCTTGGCGAACAGTCCGGACTTCATATTGTTTTATGTGTCCATAACAGTATGAATGAAAATGAACTGATTGAATCCGCTAAAAAACAAAGCGTTAAATTATACCCACTTTCTCCATATGATTTCGTGAATGATTTACGTAAAGAATCATACGTATTACTCGGCTTTGGTAGTATTCCGGAAAATAAAATTGAAACGTTGGCTATATTATTGAAAGACGCTTGGTTTCCTAGTTGCAAGGAAACTTGTTAACAGTGGGTTTAACTTGTAACATGTTAACAATTCAACAAAATAAAAAAGAAGGCTGTTCCAAAATAACTTTTTGGACAGCCTTCTTCTAGTTATTCACCTGACCTAGCTTTCCTTCCCGGACGTTTCACACCAGTCGTTTCTGTTGAATAGGAAGCTTCAATTATAGCGGTTGGATCTACAGAGAGAACGAGATCTTTCATTTTCGGATAAATGAATCGGTTTGTAATGCAATAAATGATTCTCTTATGCTCCCCTAAAAAACCACCTTCTCCATGTAGATACGTAACAGATAGTTGCAATTCTTTCATAAGTAAATCGCCTATTTCTTTATTCTTACCAGAAATAATCATAACTCTCTTACCTTGATTAATACCATCTAGTATAAAATCAATCATCTTCGTAACAATATAGAAAATTGCTAACGAAAACATCGCTTGTTCGATTGAAAATAAAATGGCAACAAAGATGAAAATAACTGCATTTACTGCAAGTAAAAATGTACTAATCGGTACATTAAAGTGTTTATTCATCCAAACTGCTAACATTTCCGAACCGTCAATTGCTCCACCCATTTTAACAACAATCCCAACACCAATTCCAAACAGTACTCCACCATAAAGTACAATTAATAACTCAGAAGTCGTAATTGCTGGAAATGGTTTTAAATAAATTAATCCGAGTGTTGTAACTACATTCGCATAAGATGTACGGATAAAAAATTTCTTTCCCATTACTTTTGCAGTAAATAATAAAATTGGGATATTAATTCCTAAGAACACACCATAAAGCGGTAATCCTGCGACTTTATTTGCCATAATAGCAATAGCCGTTACCCCGCCATCTACTAATCCATTAGGTGCTAAAATAAGCTCTAATGAACCTGCTACTATAATTGAGCCAATTGTTAATAATACGTATTCAAATACTTTCTTCATTCATTACCCCCAAAACTTATATATTTTCTTAGTATTATTTTAACGTAAATTTACTACTAATTCAAAGGTATCGATTTATATACAGAAAAGTTTCACCTTTATCGCTATTTTTATGTACTACATGTAACGCGTAATACTAAAAACACACTTACTAATTAAAAGTAAGTGTGTTTTTAACATCTATTTAATCTTTACGTACGGCTTCATTTTTAATTTGAATATTTCCTCAACTGCCCTTTGGTATCCACCAGCATTTCTAAGCGATTCTCCCACTTTACGACTATTTTCCTTAAACGTCACATCATCCATTACTTTCTTTACAGTCTCACGTAACAATTCAGAAGTTAACTCGTTACGATTAAGTGTTATGCCTGCCCCTACTTCAGCCAATCGTTTTGCAACGAATGGCTGATCCCCTGTTACCGGAATTACAACTAATGGAACACCATAATATAACGCTTCACTCGAACTATTCATACCACCATGTGTCACGAATACATCAGCATGCTGTAAAACTTCTAATTGGGGGACATAATTATACAATTTAAAGTTTTTCGGGATATTTTCAAATTGACTTATATTTATCTTCTTACCAACGACTAATACGACTGTCGCATCAACATCTTTAAACGCTTCAAAACATTTTTCATACAGAGCAGGTTGTTCATTAAAAACTGTTCCCATAGAAATGAAAATCACTTTTTCATTTTTTAAATCTTCGGTAGGAAAATTCCCCACTTCTTTTCGAGTAGCAATTGATGGACCTACAAATTTATACGATTCATCAAATACATCTGAACGTGGCTGATATTCTTTTGAAGTATATACAATCGTAATATCACCAGGATGGTTCATAATATCATACATACTATTACATTTCATTCCATACTGCTTATTCCATCTTTCCATTCCCGCTAAACAAGATTGATATAATGGATCCATTTCATCTACTTGTCTCGATTCTTGCTCATCATGAAAATTAATGTACTGATTAACAGCAAACGTTGTACAGGATGAAACGCTTGGTAATTGTAAAATATTCGCTATAATACGTCCTACTGGAAAATGATTATCATATATTAAATAATCGTATTTTTCCTCTTTTGTTTCTTCTACAATTTGAGTAACAATACGCTCTGATGCTTCAATCATATGAGATAGCATCGTCAAAGGGCTCCCACCTTCATTTACTCGTTCCATAATATTAATTTGAGAGAGAAAATTCTCAAACACTCGGAATTCCACACCTGTTGCTTCAACCTTCTTTCTATAATCTTCAATACAATAAGAAACAACTGTTTCCCCTCGCTGAATTAACTCACTTACAATAGCTAAAGTCGGATTAATATGACCTTCCCCAGGAAAATTTATTACGAGTACATTTGCCATAACATTCTCTCCTATCCAATTAATATAATAAAATTAACAATTAATTATATTAATTAATTTAAGTCTATTATAAATGAATGCATTCTACTTCTTCATGCTTTTCTCTTCATTTTATTATTGAGAAATATTTTCTATAGTCTACATTATTGTGATTCACAATCTTATAAATGAATGCTTAATTTTACTTTTACTCTTCATAGATTTAAAGATACGAGTCTTACATTCAAGTATTACCACCATTATTTTTAGACAATTCATACAAAAATAGAGAAATATAATATTTTTAATGAGTTTTCACTATAAATGTAAGTATGCTTTCAATCTTTTTATCTTTATCCTCATAACTCATCATCTGTTATATAATGAATTTATAGAATTTCCAGAAAAAGGAGTCTTTTCATGTTACAAAAACTATTCAATTCACCTATTCTATCCGTTCAAGCCTTGCACCCAGGTTATGAAGATCATGCAAGTGATGTTTTTCTCGTTCAAACAGAAGATACAGAAATTATCGTTCGTGCTTCTAAAATGAATGAAGAACCAAATAATGATTTTTGGTGGGGATGTAAAAATCTATTTGGAATTGATCCAAGGAACGTCCATCATTTAGAAACTGTACATACATTGCTGCAAGAACATACGAATCTTCCTATCCCAACAATATTAGAAAAACATGTTTTAAATGGCCGTGAATTTGTGGTGGTCGAAAAGTTAGTAGGTAACACAGTTCAATCTTTTATCGAGCAACCAGATTCTATTTTATTCAGCCTAGGAAAAGGACTTGCAGAAATACATAAATTTAAAGCCGATTTCATAGGAAATCCGTCAGGCAAGTTCCAAGTTCCACTAGATGAATTCCAATCACATATTTTAAACGTGAGTAAAGAGCTTGTGAATATGTTTTATTCCGATGATGAAAGCATACAAAATGCATTCCCTACTTTTGAATCACAACTTTCTTCCCTGTCCGTACCAAAGGAATCTACACTCGTCTTAATTGATATGGATCCTACTCAATTTTTATCTGACGGTACAACTATTACGGGTTTAATAGATACTGAAGCTTACGCTGTTGCTCCGCGAGAGCTTGATTTTATCGGACTAGAATATGTACTTACCGAAAAAGAAGCACATGCCTTTAAAAGTGGTTACGAAACAATTATGTCTATTCCTCAATTAGAAGAATATAGACAGCCTTATCGTTATTTATACCGACTGTTATCTGTGCAAGGTAATGTGGAATTAAAGAAATGGTTAAGTCACCCACCCTATTTTTAAATACAAATGAGAGGGAGTATACAATGGATATTCAGAAAAAGCGTTATGTAACAGAAAGTGAAATACAGCAAATGAAGGATTTGGCTTATATTTGTGGGCAACAAGACAATCTTGATTACTCTTCAGATTTACATATCAACTTTTTAAAAAATCGAAATGAAGATTATATAAACGATTTTCTTCTTTATAACGGTACTCAATTAATTGGCGCTTTAAATATGTATGATTTCGAAAGACCAACAAAGCTTGAACTAATAGGCTTTGTACATCCTCATTTTAGAAAACAACGTTTCGGAACTATCCTTTTACAAACTGCAATGAAAGAAATACAAAATAGAGAGACAGATGAAGCTCTTCTTATTATTAATGGGGATTCTATTTCTGGGAATGAATTTGTAAAACATATGAAGTTACCATATTTATATAGTGAATATAGTATGGAGTTCAAAACAAACGAAATTCAAAAAACAACAGATAATAATATACAGCTTACTCTTACACCTTCAGAATCACTTCTTGATCTTATTGAAATTTCTAGTAAAGCTTTTGGTGATTCAGTAGAAAATACGGCTACATGGTTACAAAAAATGATGAATTCATCTTCCCATCAAGTTTACAGTGCCCTTATTGCTGGAAAAGTGATAGGAACAATTACAGTTTCTAAACAAGAGCAATCTACTACACTATCAGGATTCGCCGTTCATCCTTCTTATCAAGGTAAAGGATACGGAAAAGATATTCTTTGTAATATAGTACATACTCTTATTACAGAAGGAGTTTCAACAATTGAGTTAGACGTCGAAACGAAAAATATCCACGCTTTAAAACTATATACACAATGTGGTTTTGAAATTAACACGAGGCATGACTATTATAATTTAATTAATTTTTAGGTGAATACATATGTTAAAAAAACAATTTATTCTAATTATGATATTTTAGCAGACATCTATAATAAACATTGGGGACATTTTGTTGAATACTCCTATCCAGCCTCGTTTTACAAGATGCTCTTCCCTACTCTCGTATATTAGATCTTTGTTGCGGGACTGGTCATCTCTGCCGGTGATAGTTTAATTTAGTTGAACTAAAAAGTGTGTTTCACAAAGTTTACTCCGTATTACATAACGAGGGTATATTCGCATTTGATATGAATAAAAAAATAAAAAAACTGAATCGAAATGATTCAGTTTTTTCTTAATATATTTACAACTGCAGTTGTTTCGTCATTTTCTTTATAGACACGCGGAATTCTTCTATCTAGCATACATGTAACTTCATAGTTTATTGTACCTAACATATCCGCTATTTCTTCTACTGCGATATTTTCTTCACCTTGTTTACCGTAGAATACTACTTCGTCTCCTACTTGTACTGGCATCGCTTTTGAAACATCCAACATTAACTGATCCATACAAACACGGCCAATAACAGGTACTCGAACCCCATTAATTAACGCATAGCCTTTATTAGATAATTGACGATTATAACCATCAGCATAACCAATTGGTACAGTCGCAATCCATTCTTCACCAGTTGTTACATACGTATTCCCATAACTTACACCACGATTCTTCTTCGCATGTTTAATATGAGCTACTTTTGATTTTAACGACAACGCAGGCTGTAAAGAAACGACTGAATGATCCACTTCTTTTGATGGATACATACCGTACACTCCTATTCCAACGCGTACCATATTTTGAAATGTGTTACTTAATTCCATTGATCCCGCACTATTTGAACTATGAATATATGGTATTTGAATTCCTAATTCTTTCGCTGTATTAACAGCTTTTTCAAATAAACTTGTTTGCATATTCGTATATGATTTATCGATTTCATCTGCCGTAGAGTAATGCGTAAACATCCCTACTACCTCTACATACTCCATACGGTTTAATTCTTCTAAAAATGGTTTAACTTCTTCTTCTTGTAAACCGATACGACTCATTCCTGTATCAATTTTCACTTGAATTTGTACTTTCTTTTGAAGACGGTTTGCAATTTCATTTATACCATGTAAATCTTCTACTCTATAAACAGTCATCATAACGTCATATTGAATTACATCTTCTACAGCCGCTACTGGTGTGTATCCTAAAATTAAAATTGGTACAGTAATTCCTGCTTCTCTTAATTCTATTGCTTCATCTACAAATGCAACTGCAAGTTGATGTATTCCCGCTTCAATTGCAGCTTTGGCAACTTCAACTGCCCCATGGCCATACCCATTCGCTTTTACAGCAGCCATCATCTTAATTTCTTCATCATTTACATGTTTTTTAAATTCTTTTACATTATGTTTTACAGCATTTAAGTCAATTTCTACAATTGTATCTCTTCCATATTTCAAACTCATTGGTCTAACTCCTAACTCAATAATTGCATTCCATTCTATTTCACGTTTCATATGACCTTTTACAATATAATACTTTTCATTATGCTAGTCAAACTACTAGAATTTTCGGAATTTTGAGTATGATATAATATCCTCAAGAAACTATTATATACGGAGACGAAGAGAATTACAATGTTTGTTCAATCTGCATTGCATCAACTAAAAGTTGCTATTGATACTTCTATTTATATGCTTAACCAATATAGTGAAAACGATTTGAAAATACAACCGATTCACTCAAAACGATCATTATTTGAAATGTGTGCACATCTTTCTCTTATTTGTCACGCTGATTTACTCATTTTAAATGGTATTTCAGAAAAAGAATTACATACCTTTTATATAGAACATACGCCCGTAACAGTTGCTCACATGCAACAAACGATGATTGAAGGATACAACCTTCTCTCTAAAACATTTCTTTCCTACTCCCAAATAGAATTAGCAGAAGTTATGACTGCCTATTGGGGGATTTCTTATTCGCGCTTTGAATGGTTACTTGAAATCGTTGCACACTTTTATCATCATCGTGGACAAATTCATATTTTATTATGCGAGCATATGAAAGATCCTCGCATTCCTTTATTTGAGTGATTTTCCACTCACTCATTCATTAATTATAAATAGAGAAGCTACAAAACCAATAAAAAGTATCATTCCTAATAAAATAAATGTTTGAGCATAACCTCCTATTTTCATAAGATAAATAGAAATGATAGGTCCTATACTAGTACCTAAAAATAAAATAAAAGTATATTCCCCTTGCTTTCCCTCCTAATTGACCTACAAGAGAAACTAAAGACGGAACGGATATAGCAATACCTATTACAAAACAGACACTCATCATTACAAGTAGAGATAGATCCGAAACAAAGCCCATTGAACTTAGACTAAAAATAGCAATCAACAATCCTCCTTGAAGAACCTTTCTTACTTCAAACCTCTTTGTTAAACGACCTGCAAGTGGTGACAGCAACATACCAAACAGCCCTGCTAAGCGAAAATAAAGGATTTGTTCTGCAGTTAAATTGTAAGTAGGAGAGCTCAAATAATTCCCTAAAACAGTATACATATTAACAAAAGCCATTATTAAAACAGGATTTTTCACACTAATTATTAGTTTTAAATAATACGCAACTTCTTTAAGGCATAAGAAATTCCGCCTTCACTCGCCTTCGTTGTAACGAAATCAGCCCTTCTCTTCAACTCCTCTCCACCATTTCCCATCGCAACTCCTAATCCTACATACTGCAACATCTCAATATCATTTCCACCATCGCCAAAAGCAATGGCTTCTAATTTACTAATGTTTAAATGTTCCAATACTTTTTGAATTGCAGTTAGCTTCGATACTTTACTATCTTCCAATACATTTATAACGTAACCATGAAAACGCTCAAACGTAAGTGCTGGATATCTTTCAATGAATTTTTGAGCTTCTGTATCATCAGCATACAGACATATGCAATACATCTCATCTGATAAGTTTCTAACTTTGTCAGGATACCGCTCTAAATTTAAAGTTTCATTTAACGCTCGCATGACACGTTCATCTTTGGAAGCAATATTATTCATTGCAAATTCTTCTGTAAAGTAAGAAACACTGTGACCATGTAATTCAGCAAAATTTGAAATATCATGAACGATTTCGCTTGAAAGTACTGATTTATGTATAACTTCTTTCCCACATTTTATATGTGCACCATTTGCTGAAATAAACGTATTTATACCTAGTTCCTTAAATTGTGAGCATAAACTATACGGTCTTCCAGTTGTAACAACTACGTGAATTCCTTTATCTATTAACCTTCGTATCGCTTCTTTTGTACTTTCGTGCATGCTTCTATCAATCTCACTTAATAACGTACCGTCAACATCGAAAAATACAACTTTGTACATAAGTCTTTACATCCCGTCCAAATGATTCATATCATTAATGAAATGTACCGTTTTTTGTTCACCCTCAATTTCAATTAAACTTATTCCCGTATCTCCCATTTTGAAATAGTAGTCCATTGAAATTGGCATTTTGAAAAATGCACGTAATAGACTATTAATTACGCCTCCATGGGCAACAATTGCAATTCGATCATATGTATTCTCTATCATAATTTTAGAAAAGATTCCTTCTATTCTCATTCGAAACTCAATAAATGATTCTCCGTTTTCAAAACGGTCATGAAGAAACTTTGGCTCTGGATATTTCTTTGCTTCTTCAAATGATAAGCCTGCTTGCACTCCATTATTAAACTCCATTAATTCCTCTTCTAATTGAATTGGACAACCAATTGCTTCTGCTAATATTTCACCCGTTTCACGAGCGCGTTTTAATGTGCTTGCCCAAATGAAATCTGGCGCAAAATCTTTTTTCACTTTCTGTACAAGTCTTTGTACTTGTTGTCTCCCTTTGTCAGTTAACTCAAAATCAGCTCGACCTTCATGCACATGTAAAATATCAGCTTCTGATTCTCCGTGGCGTATTAGTAGTATTTGCATGTTTCTCTCTCCCTTTATTTAACATTCATAAAATTCCATTATATCACATTTTAAGATTCCAAAATAAAAAAGGAACGGTCTCCCGTCCCTCATCCATTCACTTTTTCCGCATCATTCCAATAATATTTACTAAACGCTTCTGTTAACACATCAATTGTGTTATATAATTCATCTAACGTATTATCAACACCACCAACTTCAATTAACATCGCATTTTTCGATAAATCTTGATTATAAACGCCATTTCCATCTTTTTTATACTTGGGAAAAATCCCTCTACTTAATCCGTAGTAGTTTTCATCTAAATAACTATTGATCGCTCTTGCAATTTTTTCATTTTCAGTACGGCCTTCATTTTCCATCCCAATTATAAAATATAATCTTGCATACGATTTTCCGTTAATTACTTTTGTTGTTACTTTCTTACGCTGGTCATCACGATGTATATCAATCGGAAACGCAATTTTATTATTTTGTGCTAATGCTTCTTTTACATATTCATGAGACGCTTTATATGACTGATACCATACCCACTTTTTACTCGCTAATAAATCACCCATATTCGTTTTATCGTGAATTACTGGAATTCCTTGCCCCTCAAGTTGTTCCTTCATACGTTTTCCTAGTAAGGACACATTTACATCTGGGCTAGATGGATCAGTTGCCCCTGGTAATAATGGAAAGAAGGATTCCCAGCTATGTGTATGATAAATATATACTGCACTCTCACCTTTTTTCGCTCCGTTCTTTTTCTGAACCGGATTATTCTTTTCCGCTTCTGTAACTTTATCTTTTGCTACTTTCCGCTCTTTCGTTACTTCTTCAATCGGTACACTAGATTCATTTGGGATATTCGTCAAGTTTGTCCCTTCCCCAGCTACGATAATGTTAGAATAATACTTTGACATACCAGGTACTTCTTTACCGACAAATGTTCTTAAATCTTTAATCTTCAAATCTGTCGCAATAGAGAACATTAAATTCCCAACTGACTCTCGTTTATTCTGCTTAAAATAATCAAATCCATAATAGCGATTCTCACTTTCTATCATTTGAACAAAACCTTGCATCGATACTTTTCCAAACCATTGATTTGCATAATTCGATTTCATTGTATGTAAAAGTGACGTCAGAATCGACGCTATCATAATTACTATTAGCGCATATAAAAGGAGTAACGAAATTAGTTTCTTCCCATGTATTCGAGTTGCATACTTTTTCACTGCATCACCTTCTTTATACATGGATATGTACAAGCTTTTCGGAATATACGCACAAAAAAAGAGAAATGGTATCCCATTTCTCTTCCTCACTTTTATTGTTCTTTTCCTGTATCATTTGAAGGTAGTTTCTTCGCTTGTTTTTCTTTAAATATTTCTCCAATTGCCCCAAGAGTACCAAGTGTTTCAATTGCATTAGACGGAATAAAGACTTTATTTGCTGGTCCTTTTGCAACTTCTTCTAATGATTCGAATGATTTATAAGCAAGTATACGTTCATCTATATTCGCTTCACGAAGCAATTCAATACGGTTTTGTTCTGCTTTTGCGATTTCTTCAATTGCTCTTGCTTCCCCTTGCGCTTCTAATTCTTTCGCTTCTTTTAAACCTTCAGCTTCGCGAATACGCGCTTCTTTATCCCCTTCAGCCATCAAGATTTTACTTTGCTTTTCCCCTTCAGCGCGAAGAACTTTATCTTGTTTTGCTGCTTCAGCTTCTAAAATAATCGCACGTTTATTACGCTCAGCCTTCATTTGTTTTTCCATTGATGCTTGCACATCTTTTGGCGGGTTAATATCAACAACTTCGACACGTTCAATACGTACGCCCCATTTTTCTGTTGCTTCATCAAGCGCTAAGCGGATTTCTGTTGAAATTTTTTCACGACCAGATAACGTTTCATCTAGTTCCATTTTACCGATGATTTGACGCATCGTTGCTGAAGTAATATTACGAACACCATATTCATAGTTTGAAATACCATATGTCGCAAGTTCTGGTTCAACAATTTGATAGAAAATAATTGTATCAATTTCTACTTGAACATTATCTTTCGTAATTACCTTTTGCGGTGGTACATTCGTTTGTTGAATACGTAAGTCATGATATACACGGACACGATCTACAATTGGTATTAAAATATTTAACCCAGGGTGCATGATACGTTGAAACTTACCAAATCTTTCAACAACCCCAACTTTTTGCTGAGGAATAATTTTAATTGTTAATGCGATAAATGTAACTACAATTAGTGCGAATATAATCGTTAACGTTAATGCTACCATATTTATTCACTCTCCTTTTTCACTTGTAATATAGTACTATGCCTCTTTATAACAACGACTTTTTCTCCAGCATCAATTGAAGAATCTGCAATAGCTGTCCAAGTATCTCCATCCACCTTTACAATACCATTCGCTTCATTTGTAATCGCTTGCATAACAATCCCTTTTTTACCAACAAGCATATCTACTGTATCAGTAAAACCTTTTGCTTCTCGAAAGTTTTTTGAAATTCTTTTCGTAAAGAATGTCAAAGTTAAACTTACAATTGCACCAACAGTAACTTGTAACAGTAGTGCATCAGGAGCAAACAAAGCAATAAGACCTCCGACAACAGCTCCAATTCCAAGCCAAAGCATGTAAAATGTAATCGACAACATTTCTGCGATAAATAAAATACCAGCTATTATAAACCAAATTACCCAAGCAGCCATATGCAACCCTCACTTTCTTTCTCATTTTCTATATGTATATGAAGAAAAGAATGGTTTATCCGCCCTTTCTTACACTTGGGCGTTTGCTACAAGCTATTGTACATATTCACTGTTACAATGATTATTAATATAATACTATATCAATATATTCTTCATTATACATGAAAATTCCTTTCAAAAAGTGACAAAAAATGAAATTCTTTAAAAATTTTAATTTTTAAACTACAATTATTCTAATTACTAAATACTATTTTTTAGAGGTGGTATTCTTATTGAAAAACCAGTCACTAACTTACTACTTAGGTTCCAAAATATGCATTACTCTTGCTGACATCGTATATGTAATGATTATTACAACTCATATTTATATAGCAACTAAATCAGCTACTATTACTGCTCTTTTTCCACTATTACAAGTTATCACAAATCTAATTGCTAACATCTCTGCACCTCTTATAGTAAATCGTTTTCCACCTTATACGTTGTTATATACGCTACAATGGCTAAAAACAGTCTTTTTACTATTATTAATGATTTTATTTCCGGTCTTATCCACAAACATTATAGCTCTATTAACTTTTATTTTTTTCATTTCATTATGTAGTGGATGGAGTGCTCCATTACTATACAGCATTCTTCCGCGCCTTACACCAAAAGAAAAATTAGTAAAAGTAAATAGTATCTTTTCCTTTTCAACACAAATTGCGCAAGCCGCCGCTTATTCATTTACGAGTGTTATCGTTCTTCTCATTGGCGCTACATCTACACTCATGATTAATAACATGTTGATGATTTTTGGATGCATTGCATTACACTTTTCATTACATACCATACATACTGAACGAATAGCAGACCCTCCCTCTTCAAAAAGTACTGCTTTATCGGAAGGTTGGAAACTCTTATTTCAAAATCCTTCTCTCCGTACCGTTACATATATGGACTTAATTGAAACTTTCGCAGGGACAATATGGATTGGTGCTATTACAATGGCATATGTTACGTCTATTCTTCATAAAAGCGAAGAATGGTGGGGATATATTAATACAAGTTATTATGTTGGTACGTTAATCGGTGGTCTATTAGCATGGAAAATGAGTTCCTATATTCAAAACAATTTAATACGATCCATGTCGATTGGCTCTCTTATGTTTAGCATTCTTACATTTTTATATGGTATGACGAGCAGCGGATTTATTGCGCTTTTTCTATGTGTTCTAATGGGACCATGTTATCAAATTAGAGATATTTCTCAAACGACAGTTTTACAATCAAGTGTCGCCCCTTCTTTATTATCAAAAATGTATACAGCACATGGCGCCCTTCTTTCAACAACTTCTGGTCTTTCTATGCTTAGCGTTGGCATTATTACTGATATGTTCGGTGTCCGTACAATTTATATAATCGCTTCTATTCTTATTTTATGTTCCGCTTATTTATCTTTTAGTTTATTAAAATATCATAAGACAGAGCAGAACGATATTTCACTTTAATCACTAAAACAAAGAGGACAGGGATTCCTGTCCTCTTTGTTTATTCTATTCATGATAAGTTGGGGATTTTTCTATGCTTTGTCGCTTGTTCAAAAGCATAAGCTAGCTTAATTAATATCCCTTCACTAAAGGCAGTACTTGCAATCGTAATTCCAAAAGGTCTCCTGCTTTCCATATACCCAGCTGGTATTGCTATAGACGGATAACCCGCTTTCGCACATATAGTAGAACCTATATAGGAAGGAAACAGTATCGCATCAAGATTATATTTTTCCAATGCAAAATCAATGCCTTGTTCTTGAGAAAAATATATATCTTCTAATCTCGCATTTAAATATTCTGGATTTCGTAACGTATTAGGAAAATCTTTTCTTCTCTCTAACTTAGTTTGTCCATATTTTAAAGCTCTTTCTGCTATGTTTGCATTAAACTCCATTAACTCCGAAATAGAATGTACCGGAATAGTAGAAGGTAATTTAGAAAGATAGTTATCTAAACTATGCTTCAGTTCATAAAGCGGAACTCCCCAACTCCATTCTCTATGAAAAGAAGGAATATCAATATTCTCTACTACTGCCGCTCCCTCATTACGTAATACTTGGATGGTTTCTTTAAACAATTTTTCATCATACTCACCATTTTCGTAATAATCTTTTGGTGCGTCGTTAAACACACCAATTTTCGCTCCATTTAAACCATTAGCATCAAGGTAAGATGTATAATCCTGATATGCCCTACCTTCACTTTTACGAGTTGCTACATCTTTCTCATCCACTCCAGTTAAGCTCCCTAGTAAAATAGCGGCATCTGTTACTGTTCTAGCAAATGGTCCAGCTGTATCTTGCGAATAAGTGAATGGAATAATTCCTCTACGACTAATTAGACCGACAGTCGGTTTAATGCCAACTACAGAGTTTTGAACAGCGGGGCTCAAAATAGAAGCATCGGTTTCTGTCCCAATAGATACTACTGTAAAGTTAGCGGCAACTGCTATCGCAGAGCCTGTACTTGAGCCCCCAACAAACATACCATCCTTACCCGTTCCGTATGGATTAATTGTTTGACCACCTCTTGCACTATATCCAGCCCACATTTTAAAAGACATTGCATTTGCTAATTCTGTCATATTCGTTTTTCCTATTATCACGGCCCCTGCTTCTCGCAGTTTAGTAACGAGAAACGCATCTTCACTACTTATATTTTGTTCTAGAGCAATCGTACCTGCACTTGTATGCATGGAGTCATTCGTTTCAATATTATCCTTAACCAAAACAGGTATACCATGTAGCGGACCCCTTACACCCTTTGTCTTTCTTTCATGATCTAACGCTTCTGCAATAAAAATAGCATCTGGATTGATTTCTAAAATTGAATTGATTTTCGGTCCGTCTTGATCATACTTTGCGATTCTATAGAGATAATACATCACTAGCTCTTTTGAAGTTAACTTTCCAGATTCCATTTCATTTTGAATATCTTGAATTGTTAGTTCCTTTTTTAAGATTGGATTAAACTGAATTTCCATTTATATTCTCCCTTATATGAACTTTTTTAGCGTATACCCCTTACTTTTTCATTTTTTCACCTCAACACATCCTAAATTAATATCCCTTTAAAGAAATTCACTTTCCTTATTTAAACACCTTTAATTTCCCGAAAAATAAAAAAAGTCTGAAACGGATTAACCTTCGTTTCAGACTCTAACGTTACTGTGCGTATACTTCATCTAATAAATGTAAAAACTCACCTTGTTTCCCAGCTAATTCAGGGCATTTTGCAATATCAACCCATTCGTAGCAAAATACTAATCCTTTATCTTCCTCACCAGCACTTACAATATGTTCCCAAGTATCCTTTACATCTGTTAGTAAAGTTACATGAAAAAAGTGGCGTTTTTCATATTCCTGTTTTTCTTTCATATGTATGATGTAATCTGCTAAAAAACGTTCTATGCATAAATGACGCAATCCGGATTCTTCCTGTACTTCACGCAATATAGCCGCTTCTAACGTTTCACCTTCATCAACCGTTCCTCCTGGCACTTGAATACCAGCTTCATGTATATCACGATGTTTAAAAACAAGTAATTGCATAACCCCCTCTTTTTCTCTTGTAATATATGCATGTACTTTTTTCTTATATAACATCGTCATTATACGTCTCTCCCCTCAATCATTTACTCTGTTACTTCTTCAAGCGTCAGTTGATTATCATACAAATATGTAGCTTGTGGATTTCCCACATACCTTACGTGCCATGGTTCATACCGATAGCCCGTAATCGTTTCTTTCGCTTTTGTGTATCGAATCACAAAACCAAATTTATGGGCATTTTCAGAAAGCCACTGACCTTCTTTCGTTTCCCCAAAAACCGTCTCTAACTGAAATTTAGCAGATTGAGACGTAATATCCATAGCTAATCCAGTTTGATGCTCACTTGTGCCAGGAACCGCGCTAGACATTACTGTTTTTGCTTCCCCATCTTGTTTTTTATACATCGTATTTAATGCTTTTTGTCGATCAAAGGATCTAAATCCAGAAACTGCAAAAAGAAAAATACGCTCGTTGTTAGCTTGCTGGAACATTTCCTCAAGCGCCCTCGCTGCCTCTTTTCTCATCTTTTTCTTTTCTTGATCACCTTCACTAGAGTAGCGCACTTTCGGAATAACTAAATCTGGCGGTCTATAACCATCTGGTAAACGCCTACTTTTATTCACAAGTACAAGCATTGAATTCGGATTATTAATTACCGCAATATCCCCATCCATATTAGCAATCGTTTCTTTCGCTTTCGGAAATATACTATTTACACTTACTTCCCGCGCTTGCTTATCCTTATACATTTTATAATTGATTCCTGCTACTCCAACAATAATTATTGCAGCTACGATACCGAGTAGTGCCCATCTTTTTTTCATATAACGACCTCTTATTTTAATAATTTGGCCATTTCATACTCATCGATTTCCTTTCCATCGATAATAAGAGCAGCTTTTTTGACACCTTCTTTCTCAAATCCAGCTTTTTTATATAGTGTCTGAGCTCTTGTATTGTGGGCCATTACTGTTAATTCTAAACGCCATACATCATGTAATTTTGCCCACTTCTCAACCTCTTTAAACAATCTCGTCCCAATACCTCGCCCGTTATACCCTTGCAAAATACCAATTACAATGGTTGCCACATGTCTCTTTCTTTGAATGTTATTTCCATTCACTAATATAAAACCTACTATCCTCTCATCTTCAACTGCTACAAATATTGTTGCATATTCATTTTCTATAAAGCGATGGATTATTTTTTCTTGTTGCTCAGCTGTAGTTTTTCTTTCTCCTGGTTCATATAACATAAACTTCGTTTCTTCATCTAATTGCTTACTTAATTGTAAAAATGATGCTGCATCTTCTATTTCGATCTCCCTAATCACTTCAATCACCCTACCAGTTTCATAATAAAAAGTTTTCCTTATAAAAAGATTTTCTCTACTTTCTCGAAAATCCCTTTGTAAATCTCCTACTATAAATTGACAAATTTCGATATTACTATAACACCGACAAATTATGTCTATTCTGTGACGTCTCACCATTACAAAGAAAAAACGCAAGCATTACACTTACGTTTTTCCAAAATTGAAGTGAGCTAATAATTATCGATAGATGTCCTGGCTAATTCACGTTTCACTTTATCCATTCACTTTTTCTGCCTGCCAAAAATATTCACCAAATGCTTTAGCAAGTGCATCAATTGATCGATTCAATTCTTCCTCCGTATTATCTACACCGCCAACTTCTATTAATATCGCTTGTCCTGATAGGTCTTGATTATAGATTCCATTTCCTGTCTGGAACCCTTTTTGAATGACCCCACGACTCACTCCTGGATATTTCTTATTAATCGCCTCATGTAAAGCTGTCGCTAATTGTAAGTTTTTTTCATAGTTTTTATTTCCTTTCCCTACTACAAATGCAAGCTTTGCATATGATTTATCTCCAATTGTTTTTGTCGTTACATTCTTTCGGGCACTATCACGATGCAAATCAAAAAAGTATTGAAGATCTTTATTTCCAGCCATAGCTTGTTGCACAATTTCTCGTGACATTTTATACGAACTATTACTATTTAAACCTTTACTTATTAACTTTTGACCAACATCACTCTTATCGTTAGTAGCTCCAATCCCTTCACCTTCTAGTTGTTCACGGAAACGGTCTCCTAACATAGAAATATTCGATACAGAACTCGTTGCTTTATTCGGATTCGGGTCATTCGTTAAGTTAAGTAAAGGTAAATAAGATTCCCAGCTATGTGTATGATAAATAAACGCAACTTGTCTCTTTCCAGTCGTTTGGGACGGCTGTTTTTTCTCTTTATTCGTATCTTGTTTAGGTGCTTGTCCAGTTCCACTAGTCCGTTCCTTCACTACTTCTTCAAGAGGAACACTCGACTCTATCGGTAAGTTAGAATAATTTGTACCCTCACCCGCAATAACAATTTCAGTATCGTACTTACCGAACCCGGGGAGCTCTTTCCCGACAAAACTGCGTATATCATTAAAGCGAATATTTGTAGCCATAGAAAAGAGAAAAGAAGAAATTGAAAAATCTTGATTCAAATTTCGATACTCCTGTGTAAAATAATGATTCTCTTTTCCAAGTACATACATGTAACCATTCATCGATAACTCATTTAACCAATTATATAAATACGTTGACTTCGTCTCTTTCATAGAGGTTACCATCAGACTAATAAGAAAAAAAGTCGCTAGCACTGTAGTAATAACAAATAAAACTAACTTACGCATACTTGTAAACTTCATAAAAAAAAAGCCCCGATTCATACTATCACCTCTCTATTTCAAGTTATGTACAAGCCCTAGAGAATAGACCGTTAAAATTTCGGCTATATTGTTAATGAGGTGAAATGAATTGAAGCTATTAATAGGAATATTACCAATCGCTCTATCATTCATTTTTTATTTGTCCGCTAAGCATCCAAAAATCTCTATTGTGCTACATATTTCTGCGTACTTGGCACTTTATGTACTCGGTATAATTATTTCCATTAATATATACGATGTTTTAATACAAGATTTAGTTTTCATGACGAGCATTCATGGAATTTTACTGAATCCATTTTTCCTTATTGCAGGAGCGTATATAGGAACATACACTTTGTACCTACTTTTGTCTCACATTATTATGAAAATAAAAAATGGAGCGTAATGAAATGCAACCACCATTTATCTGTCATACATGCAAAAAAAGAATTGTGAGAAAGAAAGATCTTATTACAGCCACATGGTACTTCCGCTTTTATTTATTTCACAGTGATTGTTATAAAGGACAGCAAGTGTTCATCTCACGATTTCTCCCTTTGAATACACTTTTCAATTTCTTTCTTATTGTATATGGACTTATTTTTGGCAGTATTCTTATGATTACAGAACCATCTATTATTTGGCTGACTTTCTTTTTCCCCATTTTTTATCGGTTTCTTTCTTATTATTATGTTGAACGTTTTTTCTCTACATAATGCGCAGACTGATCTCTCGGAATACTTAAACATTCCCACTCATTTTCTTTTAACATCTTCCCAATGTAAATAATCTGACCAATATGCAATGCATAATGAGAAATTTGCCTTTCAATTGCTTGCATGACAGTATGTTCTTCACCGCGAATGTATACCGTCTTCAATAAGTGTTCCGGCGTTAAAGTATTTATCGTATTAAAAACATATTTCCATCCTTCTTGCCAAGCTATAATGGCTTCTTCTTTTGAATGATAGCATCCCTCAAATTCACCATCTCGATTACGATCTGTTTTTTCACCATCAGACGTAAAAAAATCCGTCCATCTAGAACGCATATTACCGTGCAGATGCTTAATAATAATCGCTATACTATTTGTTTCTTCATGAGAAGACCATTGTATTTGTTCATATGATAATTGAGAAAGTGCCCGTTCTCCTTGTTTCTTTATTGCTTTAAAGTTCGAAATCGCACATTGTAAATATTCTCGTCCGATATCCATATTAGCCCCTACCTTCACCCTAGCTAATTTTTGTTCCATTTGGCAATTCCATATTAGGCTGAAGCAACACTACATCATCAGCTTCAGGAACGCCGCCAAGCACAAGCACTTCTGATTTGAATCCAGCTACACGCTTTGGTGGAAAGTTTACAACAGCAACGATTTGTTGACCGATTAACTCTTCTGGACTATACCTTTTCGTAATTTGAGCACTTGACTGCTTTATCCCGATTTCTCCAAAATCTATTGCTAGTTTAATCGCTGGTACTCTCGCTTCTTTAAATTCCTCTGCATGTATTACAGTTCCAATTCTCAAATCCAAATTTAAAAAATCTTCAAAATTAGCCATTTATCATTCCCCCCAATTATTACTTAGACAAAATACAAAAATCCCCTTCAAAAAAAGAAAGGTGCCTAAGCACCTTTCTTTTGTAATTCACTTGATTCATTTGATTTATAGAAGAAGAAACCGAGAATCCCGCCAATACATGATGGAATTAACCATCCGATTCCTTCGTTATATAACGGTAACATTTGTAGTACATTAGAAATCGCGTCAATTTTAATTTTCGCACTTTCTAAACCGTTAAAGAAACTAATTAACAATGCACCTAAAATAGCTCCAATATAAATTGTATTACGCTTCCCAATCCACTTATGGAAATACGAAAGTACGATTAATACAATTGCAACTGGATAAATAATCATTAACACAGGTAATGTTACTGCGATTAATTGTGTTAAACCTAGGTTAGATACAATTAAACTAAATACACATACCATTGTTACAATCGTTTTATGCGAAAGTTTTGGGAATAAGTTTGTAAAGAAACCCGCACACGCAGATGTTAACCCAACAGAAGTTGTTAAACAAGCGAGTATAATAACAAGCCCTAATAAAATTTTACCACTCGTCCCATATAGCTCATTTACAACATTCGTTAAAATAAGACCACCGTTTTCTGAGATACCAAGTGATGTGCTTGTTGAACCAAGATAAGCAAGCGATAAATAAATTAACGTTAAACCAAGTACAGCGATAATACCTGATACTACTGTTATTTTTGCAATTTGACTACTCTCTTTTATCCCTTTAGAGCGGATAACTTGTACGACGACAATTCCGAATACGAGCGCGCTAATTGCATCCATCGTTAAATATCCTTGAATAAAACCACCAAAGAAAGCATTTTCTTTGTAAGCAGCTAACGGCGTAGCTGGCTCTCCAATTGGATCAATGATTGCCTTTCCGACAATAACAGCGACAATTAATACTAATAATGGTGTAAGAAACTTTCCAAACCAATCCACTAATTTAGATGGATTTAATGATAAATACCACGTTATTCCGAAGAAAACTATCGTGAAAAGAAATAGCATGTACCACTCTGAAACCATTGCCTCTGATAAAAACGGCTTCATACCCATTTCAAACGAAACAGCTCCAGTACGAGGAATCGCGAAAAATGGTCCAATTGCTAAATAACTAATCAATGGGAAAATAAACGCAAATATAGGGTGGACTCTAGAAGATAGCGCTTTCAAGTCCCCCTCTACAAACGCGACAGCTGTTACAGCTAGTAGGGGTAATCCGACTCCCGTTACAAGGAATCCTATTGTAGCAATCCAAACATTCTCTCCTGCTTGTTGACCTAAAACTGGCGGAAAAATTAAATTTCCTGCTCCTAAAAATAATGCAAATAGCATTAAACCAATTGCTACCGTATCACCTGGCCTTAAACGTCCCTTCATGCTCTTTATTTGCATAGCACTTTTTCATTGTTTATCTCTATATTTTACAATATGCTATGCATCCTCCTCTCTGCTCAAGATGATAAAATATGCCCCTTACAAAGCAGTGTCTTTCTCCATAATTTCTCCATTCCCCTTATTTTTACTCTAATCATTATTACAATTGTCGTTTTGAATTTTGATTTTTTTGAATTTTTAAATCATTAGAGTGTTATTACGTGGAGTATAGTTGTCAGACCTCTTTGTTTTTATCACACATATAGTAACATATTTAGTTGCAAAATAAAAACATATTTTCAAATTGATTTTTTTGAAAATCAAAATTATCTACATTTTTATTCTCTTACACAAATATTGTTACAATCTCACCTATTATCCTATCGTTATTTTCAAATAGCTTTACACACGTAACATAACAAAAGCCATCCATAATGAAGTGCACCCCAATTGTTAGACACAGTCTAACAATTGGAGGTGCATTTTTTATGGCTAAATTTTCTTCAAAAGAAAAAATCCAAGCGGTGAAACGATATTTAGATGGT